>JBJTBO010000136.1:0-11171 GCA_046091445.1 Planctomycetaceae bacterium
CGGCGGCCTGGCGATCCTCGGCATGTACTGGGCGAAGGATTTTCCGCTGTTCTTCGCGCTCATGCTCGTGCACTCGCTGCTCTACGTGCCGACGATCTCGGTCGCCAATTCGATCGCGTTCACGCACATGCAGAACGCCGAGAAGGAGTTCGGCCTGGTGCGGATGGGCGGCACGATCGGCTGGATTCTCGCCGCCTGGCCCCTCTTTTTCCTGCTGGAGGGGAAGACGGGTGTGGCCGCGACGACCGCCAAGGCCAACATCTTTCTCGTGGCGGGCATCGCGTCGCTGATTCTGGGCGGCTATAGCCTGACGCTGCCCCACACGCCGCCGAAGCGCACGGCGACCGGTGACGGCGGCCTCGCGTGGCTCAAGGCGGCGAAGGATCTCGGGAAGCCGTTCCTGCTCGTGCTCTTCGTCGTGACGTTCATCGACTCGGTGATCCACAACGGCTACTTTCTGCTGGCCGGCAACTTCCTCGGCGACGCGAAGGCTGCCGCCATCCCGCAGAAGTGGATCATGCCGGTGATGAGCATCGGGCAGGTGGCGGAGATCGCCACGATGGCCGTCCTCGGCGCCGTGCTCGCCCGACTCGGATGGAAGACGACGATGATCCTCGGCATCCTGGGACACGCCGCCAGGTTCGCGGTCTTCGCCTTCATGCCGCAGAATCAGCTGATGATCATCGTCGTGCAGGTGCTGCACGGCGTCTGCTACGCCTTCTTCTTCGCGACGCTCTACATCTTCATCGACGCCGCCTTCCCCAAGGACGTGCGGAGCAGCGCCCAGAGCCTCTTCAATCTGTTGGTGCTGGGGCTGGGCGACCTGGCCGCGAAATGGCTTTTCATCCCGCTGCAGGAACGGCTGACGGCCGACGGCGTGACCGACTACCGACAGCTCTTCCTCGTGCCGACGTTCATGGCCCTGGCCGCCGCGGTCCTCCTGGCAATCGCGTTCTGGCCCCCCGGATCGCTGACGTCCGCCGCCGAGACCCGGGACGACCCCGAGACGGAGCCGCAGCTGGTCGCCTGACCGCTCCTTCGGCCAGAAGCCGATCTTGCAGGGCATCGAGGTCTTGCCTACCTTCCCGCCCCCGCCACGGCCCGTCGGGGTGTGGCGGACGCAGGAGGCATCCAGATGGCGACCACGATCGCAGACCTGGCAGCCGCGCTCGGCGGTGTGCCGATCGGAGACGCGTCGCACGCGGTGAGCGGCGCCGCGACGCTCGAGACCGCCGGTCCGAACGAGATCACGCTCGTCGACTCGGCCGACAAGCTGCACCTGCTCGCGAAGAGCCGGGCGGCGGCGGCGATCGTGCCGATCGGCTCGGGATCGCTGGATCGCCCCACGATCGAGGTTGCCGACGTCCACGCCGCCTTCGCGGCGACGATCGTGCGCTTCCGGCCGCCACGGACGCGGCTGCGGATGGGCGTGAGCCCGCAGGCCGCCGTCGCACCCACGGCCCGGCTCGCCGACGACGTCGACATCCACCCGTTCGCCACCGTGGAGGCCGACGTCGAGGTCGGACCGGGCGCCACGATCCATTCGGGCGTGCGGCTCATGGCCGGCTGCCGCGTGGGCGCGGGCACGACGATCTTTCCCAACGCGGTGCTCTACGACAACACGGTCGTCGGCGCCCGCTGCGTCATCCACGCCGGCGCCGTGCTCGGGGCCTACGGCGTCGGCTACAAGCCCACGCCCGCCGGGTACGTGCTCTCCGCGCAGCTCGGCTGGGTGGAGGTGGCCGACGACGTCGAGATCGGTGCGGCCACGACGATCGACCGCGGCACCTACGGGCCCACGGTCATCGGTGCCGGCACGAAGATCGACAACCTCGTGATGATCGCCCACAACGTGCGGCTCGGCCGTCACAACATGATCTGCTCGCAGGTCGGCGTGGCGGGCAGCACGAGCACCGGCGACTGGGTGGTGATGGCCGGGCAGGTGGGCGTGCGCGACCACGTGCACATCGGTGACAAGGCCGTCCTCGGAGCGCGGTCCGGCGTCTCCAACGACGTCGAGGCCGGCAAGACGGTGCTCGGGGAGCCGGCGATCGACCTCCGCGACCGCAAGCTCCAGCTCGCCACCATCACGAAGCTCCCCGAGATGCGCAAGGACCTCAAGCAGCTCGCCGCGCGGGTCGAAGCGCTCGAAACCTCGCGCGGCGTCCGCATCGACCATGCCGCTTGACCACGCGCACGTGCTCGCCGGAGAGACCATCGGAATCCTGGCCGGCTGGGGCCGCTACCCGGTCATGGTCGCGGAGGCGGTGCGCCGCCACGGCGGCCGCACGGCCATCCTCGCCATCCGTGATCACGCCGACGCCGACCTCGAGGCGCTCGCCGACGTCTACGGCACCGTCGGCGTCGCCGAGATCGGCGGCGCGATCGCCTTCTTCGTCCGCCACAACGCGCGGCGCGCGACGATGGCCGGCAAGATCCACAAGGCACGGCTCTTCGCCCGCCACGCGTGGCTCCGACACCTCCCCGACCTGCGCGGCATTCGCACGTTCTGGCCGCACTTCGTGAGCCGGCGCCGCGACAACCGCGACGACTCGCTCTTGGGCGCGATCGCGGCGGCGTTCGACGTCGATGGCGTGAGGATCTGCCCGGCCACCGACTTCGCACCGGAACTGCTCGCGACGCCGGGCGTCCTCGCCGGACCGGCGCTCTCCCCACGGCAGGAGGCTGACGTCGTCTTCGGCTGGCGGCTCGCCAAGGAGCTCGGACGGCATGACATCGGCCAGACCGAGGTGGTGAGGAACCGGGCGCCGCTGGCCCGCGAGGCGATCGAGGGCACGGACGAGTGCATTCGACGCGCCGGAGGCCTCTGCCCTGCGGGAGGCATGGTCGTCGTGAAGGTGGCCAAGCCCCAGCAGGATCTGCGGTTCGACATGCCGACCATCGGCACGGGCACGCTCGAGAGTCTCGCGGCGGCGGGCGCGGCGGTGCTCGCGATCGAGGCCGGACGGACGATTCTCGTCGATGCGCCGGACCTCGCGTGCCGAGCCCGTGCCGCCGGGATCACGATCGCGAGCTTCACGGACGCCGCTGGCCTGCCCGACATGCGACGACCCTCTGCCGCGTGATCAAGGACCGGCTGGCGACGATCGCGAGCGGCGCGACCGGTCCCACGGGAAGCCAACGCGTACCGCCACGTCGATTCGCACGCCCGGGGGCGTACGCCACGAGGGGCCGGAGGCGAGGAGTCGGGGCGGACGGCCACAGTCGGGCGGGAGGAGGCCACACCGGGTGGGAAGCCACGTGGGTGGTGCGCCATCCACACGGACCGGCCGTATACTCAGGCGATCATGCGATCTTCCCTGCTTGCCGTCGCGTGCCTGTGCCTTCTCTCCGGCCGGGCCTGCGGCGAGCCTCCCACAGGCGTGGCCGACCCGCCGGCTCCGGTGAGTGGCCGACCGGTGCCGGGCCGCCGGCCCGTGCGGCCACCGACGATCGACACCGCCGTCGATCTGTCGGTCCCGATCCCGCCGCCGTTGACGCACTTCATGGGGCGCGAGATCGCTCAGACCATGCACTACACCGGCGCGCCGTGGCTCGTCCGCGAAAGCCGGCAGCGCGAGGAGGACTGCCGCCAGTTGCTCGAGGCGCTCGAGATCCGCCCCGGCCAGACGATCTGTGACCTCGGCTGCGGAAACGGGTTCTACACCGTCGAACTCGCCCGCCGGGTCGGTCCCGAGGGAATCGTCTACGCCGTCGATATCCAGCCCGAGATGCTGCGGATGCTCGCCCGTCTGGCGGCGGAGCAGGGCCTCGGCAACATCCGGCCGATCCTCGGCACCGTCATCGACCCGCGGGTTCCTCCCGACACGTGCGACCTCGTCCTGTGCGTCGACGTCTATCACGAGTTTTCCCATCCCGAGCAGATGCTCGCCCGCATTCGTGCGAGCCTCGCCGCAGGTGGGCGGCTCGTGCTGGCGGAGTTTCGGGGCGAGGATCCGGCGGTGCCGATCAAGCCCCTGCACAAGATGACGAAGGCCCAGATTCGGAGTGAACTCGAGCCCGCCGGCTTCGCGGTCGTACGAGAGTTCGATCAGCTCCCCTGGCAGCACCTCGTGTTTCTCGAGGCCGAGCGGGAAGGTGACTCACCGAAAGGTGGGCCACCGACGTCGCGCCCCTGACGACAGCGGCGCGATACGCACACAGGTCGCGCGAACTGTCCGTGGACAAAGCCTTCCATGGCCTTTGTCCACTTGGCCGACGGGTGGAAACGCCGAGGGTTTCCACGGTCGGCACTCCTCACATCCTGCTCGGGCAGACTTGTTCCACAGTCTGCTAACGACTCCGATCCGGCGTTGCCTGCGGCAGGCGGCAGGAGCCGTCGTCGCACCGACCGGCGATGCGGTAGCGGTTGCGGGCGACGATCGCGTAGAGCGTTCGCCAGATCGGCAGGCTTCCGGGCACGTGCAAGGGGAGCGCGAGCGGCCAGAGGAGCGGCAGCCGGCGCGACAGGTACCGCACGGCCTCGGCTCCACCCCGTGCGGTGCCGGCGCGATCCACGACCACCATCTCTTCGCGCAGCCGCTCCTGGGGCAGTTCTGGAAAATCCCGCGCGACCTGTTCGTCGTGGAACGACGTGTAGCGCAGGGAGCCGAATGCGTCGAGCCGGCGGAGCAGGGCGATCTGGCTCCGGCAGAAGCGGCACTGCCCGTCGTAGAGGACCGTATCGTGGTCGGGGCGTGTCGCCGTCTGGATCATCGTCGCTCGACTCCACGATGGAAACCGCGATCGGACCGCCGACGCAACCGGGCGACGCACGCGACGGCCCGCTGTCGGCAAGCCGCCGGCGTCAGTCTTCGTCGAAGGACGAGGCGGCGGATCCCGGGACGGTGCAGAAGTGGAGGATCGTCACGGCGCCGACCGAGAGCAGCGTCCACGGCGCCCACTCCGGGGCCGTGAAGGCCCGCGTCTCGCCCGTGCCGCTGAACGGCCGCAGCATGGCGGAGTCGATGACGAGCATCTCGATGCCCAGGAGGCAGCAGAAGATGCCGGAGGCGAGAAACAGGCTCTTCATCATCGGGCTTTTCATGGTGACATCGCTCGTGGAACGCGTGGCCGGGGCGGCCGCCCGGCCTGCCGGCCCCAGGGCCGGACGTGCCCGCGAGCGTTCAGACCGCCCCGAGGCCTCTCCCCCTTGTTCGGCCGGTGGGGGGCCGCATCTGCACGACGGGCCCCGGCGTGCCGGACCGTATCGGTCGTGCGGCCTGGATGGCCGGCGCGGGCGGCAAGACCCGCCGCTGCGACACGGTGCTCAGGCCTCGGCGGCCGGGCCCGAGGCCTCGGCGTCGGCGACGGGGCGCACGGGTCGCCGCTCCGTCCCGGTGCCGGGCACGAGCTGCGGCACCGGCGTCGCCCCGTCCACCACGCTCTTGAGTTCGTCGCCGTCCATCACCTCGCACTCGATGAGCCGGCGGGCGACGGCCTCGAGGGCCGCGCGGCGCGATTCGATGATCTGCCGCACCGACCGCATCGCGTCGTCGACGATCCGCCGCACCTCCTCGTCGATCTCGCGGGCCGTCTGCTCGCTGTGCGACCGCGCACCCGTCAGATCGCCCGCGGCTCCGGCCAGGAACGGCGAGCGCGGACTCTCGCGGTAGGCCACCCGTCCGAGCCGGCTCATGCCGTAATCCATGACCATGGCTCGGGCGATCTCGCTCGCGCGTTCCAGGTCGTTTTGGGCGCCGGTCGACACGTCGGCATAGACGATCTCCTCGGCGATCGTCCCCGCGAGGAGCACCTGGATCCGACTCTCGAGCTCCGACTGCGTCATCAGGTAGCGATCGTCCTCGGGCCGCTGCATCGTGTAGCCGAGGGCGGCCAGGCCCCGCGGGATGATCGAGACCTTGTGGACCGGATCGGTGTTCGGCAGCGAGATCGCCACGAGGGCATGCGCCGCCTCGTGGTAGGCCACCCGCTTCTTCTCGTCCTCGTGGATCACGCGTCGCTTCTTCTCGAGGCCCGCGGTGACCCGCTCCACCCCCTCGTTGAACTCGTCCATGCCGACGGAGGACTTGTCCTTGCGGGCGGCGAGCAGTGCGGCCTCGTTGACGAGGTTCGCGAGATCCGCCCCGACGAACCCGGAGGTGATGCGGGCGATCTGGCCGACTTCGACCGCGGGGTCGAGCTTCACGTTCGTGACGTGCACGCGCAGGATCGCCTCGCGGCCCCGCACGTCGGGACGGTCGACGAGCACGTGGCGGTCGAAGCGGCCGGGTCGCAGGAGCGCCGGGTCGAGCGTCTCCGGCCGGTTCGTCGCGGCGAGCACGATGACGCCGGAGTTGCTGCCGAAGCCGTCCATCTCGACGAGCAGCGCGTTGAGCGTCTGCTCGCGCTCGTCGTGGCCGCCCACGACGCTCGTGCCGCGCGTCTTGCCGAGCGCGTCGAGCTCGTCGATGAAGATGATGCACGGCGCCTTCGCCGTGGCCTGCTGGAACATGTCGCGGACGCGGGCCGCACCCACGCCCACGAACATCTCGACGAAGTCGCTGCCGGAGAGGCCGAAGAAGGGCACGCCCGCCTCGCCCGCGATCGCCTTGGCGAGGAGCGTCTTGCCGGTGCCCGGCGGGCCGACCAGCAGCACGCCCTTGGGGATGTGGCCGCCGAGCACCTGGTACTTCTCGGGGCTGCGGAGGAACTCGACGACCTCGCGCAATTCCTCGACGGCCTCGTCGATGCCGGCCACGTCGTCGAACGTGATGCCGAGGTCCTCCTGCGCGTACATCTTGCCGCGGCTGCGACCGAAGGCCATCGGGCTGCCGGCACCGCCGATGCGCCGCATCATGGCGAAGAGCAGGAGGCCGAAGAGCCCCGTGATCACGAGCAGCGGCACCCAGTTGCGCCACGGACTGGGCGGATCCTCGTAGCGGAAGGGGACGCCGTGCTCGTTGAGGAGCCGCACGAGTTCCGACTCGGAGTTTTCGCTCGGGAGCTTCGAGGTGCGGAAGCGTCGCTCCGTGGAGGCGGGTCGCCCGACGCGCTCGACCGCCCCGCCCTCCGGTGCCGGATGGGCCGCCATCTCACGGACCTTGCCGGAGACCTGGAACCCTCCGATGACCACGTCGTGCAGGTCGCCGTAGAGCGCCTCCGTGCGGCCTTCGAGCCCCGACCGCTCGATGCTCACCCATCCCGAACCGGGCGCCGCCTCGTCGCCCTGCGGTTCGCCGGCGGCCGCGACGAGCCGCACGAGATCGCTGTAGGACAGTTCGAGCTGCGGCGCGGAGCCGAGCAGGCTCAGCGCGAAGAGGCTCGCCGCGCCGGCGGCGACGAGCGACCAGACGAGATTGCCTCCAACGCCGGACCGCCGATCGGGCGATCGCTTGGGGACATCTCGTTTCTTCGCCATCGCGGGGCTTCCATGGCGGGGTGACCGCCTGCAGAGACAACTCAGCCATCGTAGGCGGCGATCTCCCGCGGGACAAACGACCGCACCACCGCGGAGACGTCGTGTGGCGGTCCCGTGCCGCCCGCCGTACATTGACGGATTGCCGTCCTGGGCAAGGCGTCCCCGAATTCTCCGACCGTGCAGCGACTCCCCGGCGCGCTCGTCCCGCCGCCCCAACCGGTGTCACGATCGGCCGAGTCCCGCGGGACGGCGGCGGATGAGATCGTGCGCGTCGCCGTGCTCGGCTCGACCGGCAGCATCGGCCGCAGCACGCTCGACGTGATCGCGGCCTCCCCGGGGCGATTCGTGCCCCATCTGCTCGCCGCGCGGCGCAGCGTCGAGCCGCTGCTCGAGCAGGCCCGCCGATTCCGGCCCGCCTGGGTGGTGATCGTCGATCCTGACGCGGCCGCGACGGTCGATGCGACGAGCCTGCCGCCGGGAACCCGGCTGGCGGTCGGCGACGAGGCCCTCGACGAGCTCGTGGCCGACCCCGCGAGCGATCGCGTGGTCGCCGCCATCGTCGGAGCGGCCGGACTGCGCAGCACGTGGGCCGCCGTCGCCGCCGGTCGCACCGTGGCGCTGGCCAACAAGGAGACACTCGTGATGGCCGGGCCGCTCGTGATGCGGCTGGCCGAGCGGACCGGGGCGACGATCATCCCCGTCGACAGCGAGCACGCCGCGATCCACCAGGCGCTCTGTTCGGGTCGCCCCACGGAGGTGGCGCGGATCCTCCTCACGGCCAGCGGCGGTCCCTTCCGCACGCGGCCGGCCGCGACGCTCGCGGACGTCACGCCGGCCGAGGCGCTCCGCCATCCCACCTGGTCGATGGGGCCGAAGATCACCGTGGATTCGGCGACGATGATGAACAAGGCGCTCGAGCTCATCGAGGCGCGCTGGCTCTTCGGCGTGCCCGCCGGGCAGCTCGAGGTGCTCGTCCATCCGCAGTCGATCGTCCATTCACTCGTGGAGTTCGTGGACGGCTCGATCATCGCCCAGCTCAGCCCCCCCGACATGCGGCTCCCCATCCAGTACGCGCTCTCCTATCCGCGGCGGCTGCCCGGACCCGCGCGGCGGCTCGACGTCGCGGTGCCGCTCACGCTCGACTTCGAGCCGCCCGACCCGGCGCGGTTTCCGGCGCTGCGCCTCGGACTCGAAGCGGCCGAGCGCGGCGGCACGGCCGGCGCCGTGCTCAACGCGGCCAACGAGGAGGCGGTGCAGGGCTTTCTCGACGGCCGCCTGCGGTTCACCGACATCGCGGAGGTGTGCGCGGGTGTGCTCGCCGCACATCCGTATCGTTCCGATCCCGAACTCGACGAGTTGCGTGCGCTCGACGCATGGGCACGACAGGAGGTGGCCTCGTGGGCGAGTGTCTGACCCCGTTCACCGTCTCGCTCCCCGTGGCTGCAGGCCTCGCGTGGATGCTCGATCCGGGCAGCTGGTGGGTGATCCTCCAGGTGGCCCTGGGCCTCGGCTTCGTGATCTTCGTGCACGAACTGGGGCACTTCCTCGTGGCCAAGGCCTGCGGCGTGAAGTGCGAGAAGTTCTATCTCGGCTTCGACGTCGGCGGGCTCAAGCTCGCGAAGTTCCAGTGGGGTGAGACCGAGTACGGCATCGGCGCCCTGCCGCTCGGCGGCTACGTGAAGATGCTCGGCCAGGACGACAATCCGGCGGCCGCCGCCGAGGAGGCCCGGCGGGCCCGTGGCGTGTCGGACCATCACGACCTGCCCTCGGGCGACCTCCCCGCCGAGCCCACGAGCGACCCGCATCCGGCCTGGGACCCGCGCAGCTACCCGGCACAGAGCGTGCCGAAACGGATGGCCATCATCTCGGCGGGCGTGATCATGAACGTGATCTTCGCCGTGCTCATGGCCTCGTGGGCGTTCGGCCTCGGGGTGCGCGAGATGACCTGCGCGATCTCGAGCGTGCGCCCCGGCGGCGCGGCGTGGAAGGCCGGCCTGCGCACCGGCGACGAGATCGTGCGGATCGGCCGGCAGCGGCGGCCGATCTTCAACGACCTCCGATACGGCGTGACGCTCGGAAGCGTCCGGGAGGGCATCGAGATCGAGTACCGCAGGCCGGGCGACGAGGCGACGGTCACGGCCCGATTGCATCCCGACACGGACCTCGGTGCACCAACGATCGGCGTCACGAACCCGTGGTCGCTCACGCTGCCGCGGGAGGTCCCGAAGGCGCTCGCGGGCGCCGCCGCCAAGGCCACGCCGGCGCTCGCGGCCGGCGATACGATCCGCTCGGTGGACGGCCGACCGGTGGACGGCTACGCGGATCTCATCGTCGCGCTCGCGGCGCGGGTCGATCAGCCGGTGCGGCTCGAGGTGGAGCGCGCCGCGGCAGCGGGAGACCGCGGCAATCCGACGACCGTCGCGGTCATGCTGCCCCCCCAGCCGACGCGCGTGACCGGCATGACGATGACGGCGCGGGGCATCTCCGCGATCCAGGACGGTTCGCCCGCCGCGACGGCCGGCCTGCGGGTCGGTGAGCGGCTCGTGGCGATCGACGGCGAGGATCCGGGCGATCCACTCGCGCTCGACGAGCGGCTCGCGCGACGAGCCGGCGAGCACGTGCGGTTGACGGTGGCCGCGGCCGACGGCGCATCGCGCGACGTCGACGTCGTGCCCCGGACGGTCACCTGGATCGACAACGAGGCCAATTGGCCGGCCAGTCCCGCATCGCTCGCGTCACACGGCGTCGCACTCCCGGTCGATGCCGACGTGGCGGCCGTCGTGCCCGGCGGGCCCGCCGAGCGGGCCGGTGTCGTGGCCGGCGATCGCGGCGTGCGCGCGTGGTTCCTCGAGCCCGACACGCAGGCGGGAACGGCCGCGGACGAGGGCGTCGAACTGTCCTCCAAGGCTCCGAACTGGCCCGCGGTCGCCGCCGTGCTTCAACGGGTCCCGGCCGGGACCCGCCTGCGGCTCGCGCTCGAGGGCGCGGGAGGCGAGCGGGAGGTGACGCTCGAGCCGACCGATGCGCCGGACCGGTTCGTCGTCGAACGCGGCCTCGCCTACGAGCCGGTCGACACGCTCGTGCGGGCCGACAGTCTCTCCGCCGCGCTCGATCGCGGCCTGCGGCGCGCGGGACAGGATCTCTCGCTCGTGTGGGGCTTCCTCGGCAAGCTCACCCGCAGCGAGATCAGCCCGCGGCTGCTCGGCGGCCCGATCGAGATCGCCAAGCAGGCGGGCCGCTCCGCCCAGGAGGGCTTCGGCCGCCTCCTCCTCTTCCTCACGATGCTCAGCGCCAACCTCGCCGTCGTGAACTTCCTGCCGATCCCCGTGCTCGACGGCGGGCACATGGTGTTCCTGCTCTACGAACTCGTCCGCGGCAAGCCACCGAGCGAGAAGGTCGTGATGACGCTCTCCTACCTCGGACTCGCCCTCATCCTCACGCTGATGATGTTCGTGTTCGGACTCGATCTGGGACTGATTCCACGTCGTTAGAGCAGATCCTGTTTTGCTGGCGCGACGCCCCGGAGGTCCGGGAGGGGAGGCGAAGGGGCCGGCGAACGCTTCCCGCGCGAGCCGGACCATTCGCACGCCTGGAGGCGTACGCCACGGGAGCGAGGAGCCAATCCGCCGGCGCAGCGGTGGACGAGATTCCGTCGCCGCACCCTGAGCCGGTGCTCCACGAAAGATCTCGGAAAGCTCGGAGGCGATCGCGTCCTGACGCGACCTCGGGTGAAGGACGGGCTCGGCATGCGGAATCACGCCCAGAGCGGGCCATCCTCGGCCGGACTCGCGTGACTATGCTTGCCGTGATG
>JBJTBO010000137.1:0-3491 GCA_046091445.1 Planctomycetaceae bacterium
CTGAAAATAGAGGGCGCCGGCCGGATCGAGCGTGAAGCTGTTGGCCGTGTGGTGCGTGTCCGCGGTGTCGAGGCCGTAGATGATGCGGCGCTTCACGTCGGAGCGATCGTCGCCGTCGGTGTCCTCCAGGTAGAGGACGTCCGGCCCCTGTGCGACGATCACGCCCTTCCCCCAGAACTCGAAGCCGGTGGGATTGTGCAGGTCGCCCGCGAACGTGGTGCACCGGTCCGCGCGGCCGTCGCCGTCGGTGTCCTCGAGGATGAGCAGCTTGTCGTTCATCTCGCCGTCCGGTCGCCAGTGCGGATAGGTGGGCCACGCCGCCACCCAGAGCCGGCCCTTCGTGTCGAACGCCATCTGCACGGGATTGACGAGCTCGGGAAACATCGACTCGTCGGCGAAGAGCACGACCCTCATCCCGGCATGCACCGTCATCGCGCCGATCGCTGACTCCCCGGAGAGAAACTCGTGGGCGCCGCCCGGCAACGACCCCGGCTTGTTCGTGGCCACCGGGATCAGGTCAGGCAGCCCGGCGTCGTCGACCGGCGGCAGGGTGGCCCCCGGATCGTCGAGCGTCGCGGCCGTGGCCCAGATGCGGCGGTCGCGGTTGCCCGTCTTCACGTCGAGGTATTCGAGTTCGCGCTGCGCGACCTCGTAGTTGGTCTGCCCCGCCTTGTAGGTGCGGTCCACCATGCCGGGCGTGAACTTCAGCCACGCGCGGCCACCGTACGTCGAGTAGCCGTCGGTCACGCGGTAGCGGTGGAACCAGTGCCAGTTCTTGTCGGCGACGGCCTCTTGCAGCCGCTCGAGCGCCGCATCCGTCCGCTGGGGGTGCGGGCCGAAGAGCGCCTCGTCGATGATGCGCGAAATGATCCGGTCGCCGTGGGCGTTGGGGTGGATGCCGTCGTCGGTGAGCGGCCGGTCGGCCCTCGCGTACGCCTCGAGCGTGGGCGTGAAGAGGTCGACGCATGCGACTCCCTGCGCGCGGCACACCTTCTCGAGCGCCTGCGTGTAGAGCCTGAGGTTGGCGTTGTGGGCCGCGCCGTCCGGCCAGTGGGGCCGGCGCAGGTTTTCGTGGGCGATCGGCGAGATCATCACGAGCCGTGGCGCCGACACGCCGTTGTACTTCTGGGAGAGCGTGTGCCTGATGAACGTCGCGACGTGCTCCTCGAAGGCGGCCACCCCATCCGGTCCCGCGTGGGCCTCGTTGGATCCGAAGAAGGCGAGGATCACGTCGGCGCGGGTGCCGGTGAGCTCGAAGCGGTTTTCACGGACCGCCGACTTGTCGGCCACGTCGTCGGGCTTCGGAATCGGGGCCGCGCCCGCGAGCCACTGGTCGGGAGTGCCGAAGTCGGCGCTTCTGAGCCGCCTGGCGGGATCGACCTCGTCGCCATCGAAGCCGAGATTGCGGATGACGAGCCGATGCCCGGGGAACCTCGAATGAAGACGCACCTCAAGCCAGCCGGAGTGCTGCATCGCGTCGGCCACGCCCCCGCCGATGATGCAGACGTGCGCCCCCTCGAGCAGTTCGAGCCGTGCGGCATCCGCGTGCCGCGGGACGCTGCACGCCGCCGCCAGCAGGATGAGTCCGATGGATCCCGGATGCGGACGTCGGCGCATGATGCTCGAGGCTCCTCGGGGAAGAGATGCTCCGTCACGAATGAGAACACGAAATTATATCGGTCCTGTCGGGGCTGGCTGTCGTCGCGACGGGGCCGTACATTCGGCGACTCGGCCCGCGGCGGTCCGGGCGGCGTGTCGTTAGTTCGGCGGCCGTGCCGCCTGCACCCACCCTCGTCTCGGAAGGATTCCTGCATGCCCCTGCTCGTCGTCGGCAGCGTCGCCCTCGATTGCGTCGAGACCCCCACCGCTCGACGCGACGACGTCCTCGGCGGGTCCGCGGTGTTCTTCTCCTATGCGGCCCGGTTTTTCTCCCCCGTGCAGATGATCGGGACGGTCGGGGAGGATTGGCCTCGGGAACACACGGCGTTTCTCGAGCGGCGGGGCATCGACACCTCGGGAATCGAGACGATCGCCGGCGGCAAGACGTTCCGCTGGCGGGGTCGCTACCTCCCCAACATGAACGACCGGGAGACGCTCGAGGTGCATCTCAACGTCTTCGGCGACTTCCGCCCCCGGCTCAACGGCAACCACCGACGCAGCCAGTTCGTGTTCCTCGGCAACTCGTCCCCGACCACGCAGCTCTCCGTGCTCGACCAGGTGCCCGAGGCCGCGCTCACCGTGGCCGACACGATGGATCTCTGGATCAACATTCAGCGCGACGAGCTGGAGGCGCTCCTGCGGCGCATCGACGGACTCGTCCTCAACGACGCCGAGGCGAAGCTCCTGGCGGAGGACGAGAACCTCGTCCGCGCGGGACACGCCGTCCGGCGGATGGGCCCCAAGTTCGTGGTCATCAAGAAGGGGGAGCACGGCGCGATGTTCTTCAGCGAGCACGAGATGTACGTCATGCCCGCCTACCCGACGCCGCAGGTGGTCGATCCCACCGGGGCCGGCGACAGCTTCGCCGGCGGGATGATGGGGCACCTCGCTTCGCTCGGCCGCTTCGATCCGCAGGCTCTCAAGGAGTCGCTCGCCTACGGCGTGATCACCGCGAGCTTCACCGTCGAGGATTTCAGCCTCGACCGGCTGGCGGCCATCGACCGCGGCGATCTCGATCGCCGGGTCGCCGAATACCGCCAGATGCTCACGTTCTAAAGCGCATCCGAGATGCGTGTGTCGCCGGCTCGGGGGCGGCAACGGGATCTCGTCCGCCGCTCCGATGGCGGATTGGCTCGTCGCTCGGGCCGCTCCCGGCGATCATCCCTGCGTTCGCAGGAGGTCTCTGTAGCGATCGAGAAAGTGGGAGGCGACCTCCGCGTTCACGTGCCGCCACGCATCGTCGAGCATCGCGCCGGTGAGCAGGCCGCCCGCCGCCTTGCTCGCCACGGTGCCGAGGAGATCGGCGAAACCCGTGGGTGGATCGGGCCCGAGCAGTCGCTGGGAGTCCACGTGGAGAAACGCGTTGGCCACGAGCGACATCGAGGGCAGTTTCGGCACCGGATCCCGGCCATTGACGTAGCGGAAGATCCGGCCGGCGAACTCGCGATTGAATGCCGCACAGGCGGCGTCGTTGCCGATCATCGGTGCCCCGAACGTGCAGACCTCGTGCACCGGCACGAACCGACGCTTGAACAGCCATGCGGCCAGCAGCGCCAGCGCCCCGCCGAGGCTGTGTCCCGTGAGCCACAGCGGGCGATCCACCTTCGTGATGTCGGCCTCGACCGCCGACGCGAGCGGATCCCAGATCGCGGCCAACGCGTCGACGATGCCCTTGTGGAAGCGGTCGCCGTCGCCGGCGGCGGAGAGGTCGTGGCCGAAGCGCCCCTCCGGCACCACGAGCAGGTTCATCGCGTCGGTGAGGAGGATGTCCTTGAGGCCGTCGAGCGTGGCGGGCGACTCGGTGCCGCGAAACGCGACCACGATGTTCGCGT
>JBJTBO010000138.1:0-13172 GCA_046091445.1 Planctomycetaceae bacterium
GCGTCGGCATCCCGCCCGGCGTCGGCAGCCCCTCGTCCTCGATCGGCCGGCCGAACTGGTCGCGGGCGACCGGCGGGACCCACCGCGGGACGATCGGCAGATCGGCCTCCTTCCAGAGCGACTCCATGCGCTCGCCCGTGAGCCGCACGATCCGTTCTCGGCTTCGACCGGCGAGCGTGGTCCGGTCGGCCCAGGGCGTCACCGGGCCGTCGAACCCGGCCGTCCGCGCATGACGGAGCACCGCCGCGCAGGATACCGCCCCGGTCTCTCCAGGAATGAGCCGCTGCTCGCGCGTGAGCGACGAGGCGGACACGTCGCGCGGCGCGTCGGACACCCGCACCTCGATGATCCTGCCCGCGGGCGTGCGCTCGATGATGCTGGGTGATTCACCCGTGACGTGGAGCGCCCAGGCATCGACGACCACGCCGACGCGTTCGTGGGCCACCGCCACGAGGCCGAGCAACGCCTCGTAGGTGTGGATGAAGCCGTGAGCACGGCCCTCCCGCGCCGCCTCCTCGGGATTGATCGCGAGTCCCAGCCGGATGCCGTGACCGGCGAGCAGGTCGCCGATCGTGTGCAGCCGCGTGCGATGGAGCTCGAAAAAATCCTTGAAGGCGTGTTCGTCGGAAGCCGCCGCGATGGAGGTGACCATCCGCGGACATTCGGCCGCGGCGGCGAGCTCGAGCTGCGGGGGCAGCGACGCCAGGCCGCGATCGAACTCCTCCTTCGACGCGTCCAGACGGAAGGGCAGGTGGAAGACGCCGCTCGCGAGGCGGGCGCTGACCATCAGCCGCCGCGCGTGTGCCACCCCGTAGACGTCGGCCTGCTGCTGGAAGTCGACGATGTCGATGTCCATCGAGTCGAACCCGAACGAGAGGGCCAATTCGATGAGCTCGCTCGGCCGGCCGGAGAGCGGCAGTCCGATGGTGCTGAGATTGCGAAACATCCGGGACGATCCTCCAGGGCGACGGGCGGAAGGGCGACAGTATGCCCAAGGACGTCGCCGCACAGAAGCCCCGGCCGGGCACCTTCGGGCGTCCGGGCCTCGACCGCGCGTC
This sequence comes from Planctomycetaceae bacterium, assembly GCA_046091445.1. Taxonomy (GTDB): domain Bacteria; phylum Planctomycetota; class Planctomycetia; order Pirellulales; family UBA1268; genus QWPN01. The sequence goes on from JBJTBO010000138.1 coordinate 1,059, forward strand.
GGGCCCGCTGCTTCCGCCAATCAGTGGCTACAGTGACGTGATGACGTCCACCCCCGTCGCCGATCATCCCGGCAGGCCGCGCAGGCGCCTGGTCGCCCTCGGCGCGGGGCTCGTCGCGGCGACGACGGCCGCGGGCTGGGTGGGCGCATGGGTCGCGCCGGCGGGGAGCGTCATCGGCTGGCTCTGTGACCTGACGACGCACTTCCGCGTCTCTACGGCGATCGCCGCCGTCGCGGGCCTGGTCGTCGCGTTCCGGCACGGCGGAATCGCGGCGCGGCTCACGCTCGGCACCGTGGCCGCGATTCATGCCGTCGAACTGCTCCCGGCGTGGCTGCCCGGAGCGACCGCCGACGCGGAAGGACGAGACGGCGCGGTGATCGACGTCGTCTGCCTCAACGTGCGGTACAGCAACCGTGACACGGAACGCGTGCTGGCCTACCTGCGGTCGACCCGCGCCGACGTCGTGGCGGTCGTCGAGGTCGATGGCGTGTGGGCCGACGCGATCGCGTCGCTCGGCGGCGACTACCCGTTCGCCCACGTGAAGCGGGGCGACTCCTACGAGGGAATCGCCCTCCTGTCGCGCTGGCCGCTCCGCGATGCGGAGGTCGTCGACTTCGGCACCCGCGGCATGCCGAGCATCGTGGCGACGGTCATCACCCCCGCCGCCGAGATCACCGTGATCGCGACGCATCCGCGGCCACCGATGGGGCCCGCGCTCGACGGGGAGCTGCGCCATCATCTCCGCGCGGTCGGCAGGAGGGCCGCCGCGAGCGCGTCTCCGTGCCTCGTGGTCGGTGATCTCAATGCGACCCCGTGGTGCGAGGCGTTCCGCGGGCTCGTGGCCGCGGGCCGGCTGCGTGACTCCGCGGCGGGCAGGGGCATCCAGAACACGTGGAACGCGAGGCTCTGGGTCCCGCGGATCCCGATCGACCACATCCTCGTGTCGCCCGACGTCACCGTGCTCGACCGGCGCGTCGGGCCCGATGTCGGGTCGGATCACTTCCCGGTCGAGGCGCGGCTGGTGGTACCGTCACGTCAGCGGGATGGCGCCACGTCCGCGAGGTCGATGCCGAGACGCTTGAGCTTCTTGTAGAGCGTCGTGCGGTTGATGCCGAGAGACCGGGCGGCCGTGTCGCGCCGCCATCCCGCGTTCTCGAGCGCGTCGAGAATCAGCCGTCGTTCCGGGCCGGCGAGGTCGTGCTTGAGTCCGCAGCGATGCGTCGCAGGGGCGGCAGGGATCGACCCGGACGCGACCGTGGACGGCAGGTCCGGTAGGTCGACGACCGCGTCGCGTCCGAGCAGCACGGCCCGCTCGACCGCATGCTCGAGCTCGCGGACGTTCCCGGGCCACCGATGCGCCCGCAGGGCCTCGATCGCCCGGGGCGTGAAACCCTCGACGCGCCGCCCCGCGCGGGCGGCGGCCGCCGTGAGGAAGTGCGCGGCGAGCGTGGGAATGTCGTCGGCCCGTTCCCGCAGCGGCGGCATCGCGATCGTCACCACGGCGATCCGCCAGAAGAGATCGGCCCTGAAGCGTCCGGAGGCGACGAGCGCGGAGAGGTCGTCGTTGGTGGCGAGGATCACGCGGGCGTCGATCGTGATGGTGTCCCGGCCGCCGAGCGGCTCGAACTGCCGCTCTTGCAGCACGCGCAGCAGCTTCACCTGCATCGCGGGGGACGCCGTGGTGATCTCGTCGAGAAAGATCGTGCCGCCGTCCGCCAGCAGGAAGCGACCGTCGCGGCGGGCCGTCGCACCGGTGAAGGCGCCGGGCACGTGCCCGAAGAGCTCGCGGTCGAGCAGCGATTCAGCCAGACTGCCGCAGGCCACGTCGACGAATCGGCCCGCACGGCCGCTCGCCGCGTGGATGTGCCGAGCCAGGAGCGACTTGCCCGTGCCGCTCTCGCCCGTGATCAGCACGGTGGCGGGCGTCGCGGCGATGCGCGCCGCCACGTCGAGCGCGTGCCGCATGGTCGGGTGGTCGCCGAGCAGGTCGCGCGGCTGTGTCCGGGGCGCGAGGCATGCCTCGCCGCGCACGCGGGCCGCGCGGGATGCCGAGGCGAGGGCTGCGAGGAGATCCTCGTCGCGGTGCGGCTTGACCAGCGTGCCGTCGGCGGGCTGGAGACGTGCGGGGTCGTGCGGCGAGGTCGGCAGGCACCGGATGAGCGCGGCGCGCGGGGCGTGGGCGCGCAGCGCGACGGTCACGCGAGCGGCCCCGTCGTCGGGCAGGAGCGCGTCCACGAGGCAGATGTCGTAGGCGACCCGGCCGATCATCCGCACCGCCTCGGAAGCGTTCCCCGCCGCAGAGGCATGGTGACCCAGGCCGCAGAGCCACTCGGCGAGGCTCGATGCAAGCCGCCGGTCCGCGTCCACGACGAGGATGCGCCAGCGGTCTCCCGCGGGGCTCGGGCTGGTGCACGGATCGTGAGGCATGCGTCATCTCGCGGTGGGTGGATGGGCCGGGATCGGGCCGTGGCGACCGGACTCGCGTCCACGCCCGCGCCGTTCCGACCGGCGTGGAGACCGGGTGACGGCACGTCGCCCTGCATCAACACGTAGGTCGCCATCGGGCGACATGCGCGGCCCGTGCGGCCGCCGCTCGCGTTGGCGGCATCCGGCTGCGGCGGCACGGTCGCGGCGACCCGCATCACCGGCACGACCCGCACGCGCCGGCACGGCACGACGGGCGAGGATCGCACGTGTCCGAGCACCGGCTTGGGGGGCGGCAAATGGCTTCTCGCTCCGTCCGCGGCGGCCGTTCGCTCGGGAAGCGTTCGCCGACCCCTCTGTCTCGTCGGCTCTGCTCGCCACATCCATTCACCTTGACGGCCGGCTGACCTCTTCGGTGCATCGGATTCGAGTGATGCACCGGCTTGGGGGGGCGGCAAAAGTCTCCTCGCTCCGTCCGCGGCGGCCGTTCGCTCGGGAAGCGTTCGCCGACCCCCCCGCGCCTCGCCGGCTCTGCGCGCCGCGTCGCTCGACCCGCGAGACGCGCTCGTGGGCACGCTTACAATCGCGACTCACACGAGCCGAACGTGCTTCGGCTCCTCGGCGACTTCTTCGACAGCCTCGGACACCCGTGATGCCCCGCTCGGTCAGTGACGCGTCCGTGATGCCGGTCGCGCCGGCGTCAGAAGCACCTCCCGCCTCGCTCGTCGGGCTGCTCGCGACCCGGCTCGCCGACGCGCCGGGCCGACGCGCGGTCGTCGATGCCCTTGCCACCGCCGACGAGCACGCGGCGTGGAACTGGGCCGAGCTCGCGGCGGCGGCGCTCGAGTGCCGGGACGGTCTCGTCGGCGCCGGTCTCGAATCGGGTGACCGTATCGTCCACGTGGGTCCGCATGGCCCGGACTGGGTCGTGGTCGACCTTGCGTGCCTGCTGGGCGGGTTCGTGCATGCGGCCCTGCACGCCGACGCGCCGCCACGGGAGCAGGAGAGACTCACCGAGTGGCTGCGTCCGCGGGCGGTCATCACGAGTGGCGGTGCGAGCATCCTGGCGCGGCGCGGCCCCGCACCCGCCTCGTCGGGCGGGGAAAGCGTCTCCTCGGGCCTGTGCGGGGGCAGGTGGCGCGACCGGGCCGCGGACCTGCCCCGTCTCGCCGCGGAGGTCGAGGCACTCGCCGCGGTGGTGGATCCCGATGCGTGCTGCACGATCCTGCTTTCATCGGGAACGACGGGCCATCCTCACGGCGTGCTCCATTCGCAGCGGGCGCTCGCCGTCAATGCAGCCGCGGTGGCGGAGACGTTCCTCGACGACCCGCGTGACGTGCGGCTCGCCTGGCTGCCGATGAGTCACGCCCTGGCCCGCACCGGCGATCTCTACACGGCGTTGGTGCGCGGCGGCTGCCTGGCGATCGTGGGAGACCGTACGCGGCTCATCGACGCCTGTCGCGCGCAGGAACCGACGGTGATCCTCGGTGTGCCCGCGTTCTTCGAGCGACTGGAGGGCGCGTCGCGCGCGGGGCGGCTGCCCGATCTCGCCGCCGCGCTCGGGGGGCGCGTGCGGGTGTGCGTCTCCGGAGCCGCGCCGCTGCGCCGACGCACGGCCGACTTCTTCGCGTCGCACGGGGTGCCGCTCGTGGAGGGATATGGACTGGCGGAGGCCGGACCGGTCGTCGCGGTGTCGAATCCGCGGATCGCCCGCCCGGGCACGGTCGGCCCGCCGCTGCCGGGAATCGAGGTGCAACTCGATCAACGGCCGGAGACCTCGGGGCAGCTGCTCGTGCGGACGCCGGCCCGCGCACTCGGCGTGCTGGCCGCGGATGCGGCCGAGGCCACGCCGCCCATCGGCGACTGGCTCGAGACCGGCGACGTGGCCGAGATCGACGAGCAGGGGCATCTGCGCATCGTCGGTCGACTGCGGGACACGCTGGTGCTCGCCACCGGCGTGAAGCTGCCGCCGGCCGACGTGGAGCGGGTGCTCGCGGAGGACGAGGTGGTCGCCCAGGTGTGCGTGGTCGGTGACGGACTGCCATGGCCCGTGGCGCTCGTCGTTCCCGAGCCGGCCGTCCTGCGTGCGACCATGTCCCGGCTGGGGGTGCGGGTGCTCAGTCGACGTGCCGCGCTGACCCACCCTCGCGTGCTCGCATGGATCGGGCGGCGGCTCGCCTCCCGACAGGCCCGGCTGCCGAAGGCGTGGCAGGTGCGACGTGTCATCCTCGTCGGTCGGGCCTTCGATGCGGCACACGGCGAGGCGACCGAGTCGCTCAAGCTCAAGCGGGCGGAGATCGCGCGACACTTTCGCACGCAGGTGGAGGCTGCTGCGGCCGACGCGTCGGCACTCGGCGTCGGGGTGGTGCCGGGCGGGTCGAACGCGGCCGCGGTGTCGGCCGGCGCCGTGAGCCTGCCTGCCGGCGGTGTGGTGACGGCCCTCTGGCACGGCGGCGATGGGGGATGCACCGCGGCCGCGAACACCGCATCACGACCGCTGTCCGCCGGCGTGGTCGGGGTTCTCGAGCGGTCGTGCGCGACGCTCGTGCACCTGCGGGCCCACGGCAGGCTTTACGAGCCGCTCGGGGAGGCCGGCTCGGTGCCCCCTCTCGCCGACGCGCCGCCTCCACGGGTGGGACGGTTTGCGAGGGATGCCGAGGACGCGCTCGGCGAGGCCGGTTTGTGGGGGCTCTTCGTTCCGACGGCGAATGGCGGGACCGGGGCCACGGTCGCGGAACTCGCCAGGGCGATCACGATGCTGGCGGCGGACTGCCCGACCGCCGCGGGCATGCTCGCCGTCCACTCCGCGATCGGCGCGGTGTCGGCGTTGGTCGCGTTCGGCACGCCCGCGCAGCAGGCACGGCACCTGCCCGCACTCGCCGCGGGACGCCCACTTTCGATCTTCGGTGGCACCGAGCCCGATGCCGGCTGTGATCTCGGCGCCATCCGTGCGTCGCTCACGCGCGACGGCAACCGCCTGCGACTGACGGGCACGAAGATGTTCATCACCGGGGCGACGCACGGCCGTCTCGTGAAGGTTCTCGCGAATCTCGATGGCAGGCCGGCGGTCGTGCTGGCTCGGCTGCCCGATCGCGACACGCCGACCTTCAGGCTCCGCACCTATGAGATTCATCCACTGAAGCACGTGCACAATGCGGCGCTCGAGTTCGAGGGTTTCGAGATCGACCCCACCGATCTGCTTTCGGCGGGCGCCGGTCGCGATGGGATGACCATCGTCTGGCACGGACTCAACCGTGGTCGCGTGACGCTCGCGGCGCAGGCGGGGGGCACGCTGCGGCTCATGCTCGCGCACGCGGTCGCGCACGCCGGGCGCCGTCATACCTGGGGCCGGGCGATCGCGTCGCGACAGCTCATCCAGGGCCGGCTCGCCAGAATCGCCGCCGCGATCGAGGCGTGTGATGCGGTCGCCCTGTGGGCGGCCACGGTGATCGACTCGGGCGCGGCAGGTGAACTGGAGGCGATCGTGGCGAAGACCGTGGCGAGCGGCTGCGTGCGCGATGCGGCACTCGATGCGCTGGGGGTGCATGGCGGTCGCGCCTTCCTCGTGGGGCATCCGCTCGGCGACTCGCTGCATGACCACCTCGCCGTCGGCATCTACGAGGGTGAGAGCGACCTCCTCGGGCTCGCCCTGTTCAAGGGGCTCGCCCGGCGGCATCCGCTGGCCGACTCGGGAGCCCGCGGCTGGCGTCGGGCGGGGCCGTGGCTGGCGTGGCAGGTCGCTCGCTGGGCCGCCGCCCGGCCGCATCACGCCCCCCTGTTCGATCGCCGCCTGCGCGGGCATGCGCGGGAGGCGCATCGGGCGCTCTGCCGGGCCGCGCATGCGATCGACCGGGCGATCCGGAGGCACGGCCGATCGCTTGCGGAGCGGCAGCTCGAGGTCGGCAGCATGGCCGCCACCGTGCGGGAGAGCGTCGCCGTGATGGCGACCGCCTGGCACGCGGATGCGACCGGCTGTCCGCGCCGCGCCGATGCGGCCGCGGTGTGGTGCCGGCTCGCGCTCGCGAAGGCCGCGGGCAGGCTGCCCTCGGCGGCAGACCTCGAGGCGGTCGCGTCGCTCGGGGCCCGCGTTGCGATGGAGCCGGCGGAGCGGCCCGAGGCTTGACGACCCCGGGTCGACGCACTATTCTTTGCGTGCGCAGTGCGCATGCATTGCGTGTGTGCGGGGATGCGGGCTCCCCCGTGGTGGTGTGGCGATCTCCGCCGTCCGCCACCGTCCCTCGAATCGCGGATGGGCAGGAGGGCTCGATGCCGTTTCTCATGGTCAATCTCGACGATCCTGCCGACTGCCGGCGGGCGATGCAGCAGCTGCGTGGGCGCGTCGTGGGCGCCCAGCGGATGACGGGCCCGTGCCGCGGGGGCCCGGGTATGGGAGTGGCACCGGCCGCGGGACGGCTGCCCCTCGGCCAACAACTGCGTCGCATCCGGCACCGCGGCCTCTGGCCGCATCTTGTCCGCATCGCCCGGGCCTCGGCTGAGCCGCGTTCGCTCATGGAGTGGGACGAGGCCCTGGGGCTCCCGGCGAACAAGATGCGGTCGCTGAAGGCGATCATGGCCAAGCTCGAAAACCGGTTCGGGCTCCGGTTCCTGCAGCCGGCGACGGACGGGAGCGTCGATGCGGTCGGCAATCCACGGTATGAGATGGTCCCGCGGGTGCGCCGGGTCGTGCTCAGGCTCGCGGCCGAAGAGGCCGGCGGCTGAGTTCCCGAGGGGGGTGGCGGCCGTCGAAATCCGGGTCTGCAACGCCCGCTGCTCGGCGGCTGCAACCTTTGGGGGGCCACGTCCGTTGAAAGGGTACAATCGGTGAACGAGCCGGTTCACAGGCCGATTCATAGGCTGGTTCATAGGCCGGTTCATTTCCTCGTGCAGAAAGGTGTCGCATGCGCGTCGTTTCCCGAATCAATCGTCCGATGACTCGCGGGGTGTCCAGCGTGATGGCCGGCGGCCTCTTCGCGATTGCGGTCGTCGTCGCGTCGCCGGTCGCGTCGGGGGCCGACAAGCCCGCGATCGATCCGGAAAAGGTCTTCAAGCGCAAGGATGCCGATGGCGACGGCAAGCTGTCGCTCGAGGAATTCAAGGCGGGTCTCAAGGAGAAGGCCCTCGAGAACGCCGACCGCCGTTTCAAGCGGGTCGATACCGACGGCAACGGCACGCTCTCGCTCGAGGAATTCAAGGCCGGCATGAAGCCGAAGCCGGCGGGGACCTGAGTCGCCGGGGCGGGGTCGGAGTGACTCGATCCGCACGCGGCGTGACACGCGGCGTGAATGGATTCGCGCGGGCCAGGTTCTGCACGGGGCCGCGGCCGCGAGGTCGGCTCACCGGCTCGTGACGAGCGCCGGCCACCAGCTGCAGAGATACCAGCCGCGGGGCGAGGTCATCTCCGCAAGCAGTTCGAGCGGCTCCCGCGCGCCGGGAATCGCCCCGCCCAGGACGTCGTCGAGCAGGCCGCGCGGCCGCGAGTAGCGCACCACCCGGGCCGTGTCGGTCGTGAGGCCCGCGAGCTCAACCGCCCGGGCGACGGCGTCCTCGACGAAGCCGATGCGGTCGACGAGGCCCGCCTCGAGAGCCTGACGCGACGTGAAGACCTGGCCCGTCGCGACGGCATCGACCGCCTCCGCGTCGAGCTTCGGCCGGCCGGCCCGGACGATCTCTTTGAACCGCGTGAACATGTCGGCGACCAGCGACTCGAGCACCTCGCGCTCGCGTTCCGCCAGCTCCGGGGTGCGGTCCTTCGTGGGGCTGAGCATCTCCTTGAGCGGGCCGCTGGCGACGGAATCGTCGCGCACGTCGATGCGCTTGAGCAGCTGCGAGAGATCGAACGACGGGATGATCACGCCGATCGAGCCGGTGAGCGTGGCGGGCTCGGCGTAGATGACGTCCTCGCGGCCGCCGTTGGCCATGGCGACGTAGTAGCCCCCGCTGGCGGCGATGCCTCCCATGCTGACCACGACCGGAAGGTCGCGGCGGGTCGCCAGCCCGGCGATGCGGTGGTGCAGTTCGTCGCTGCCGCTGACGGTGCCGCCGGGAGAGTCGATCCGCAGCACGATCGCCCGGACGCTCTCGTCGGCCTCGACGGTATCGAGCTGGGCCCGGGCGAACCCCTCGCCTCCCATGATCGCGCCCGAGATCGTCACGATCGCGACCTTCGCGGGGGCGGCTTTGGAGAGCGAATGATACGTCTCGACGACCCGTGGGTCGCGCTGGAAGTACTGCGAGAACGCCCCCGCACTGCCGATCGCCGCCAGCAGCGAGACGCCCGTGATCAACCACGCCAGCCGGGTGCCCCACCGGCCCCAGCCACCAGCCTGCTCGAGGATGACGCGCGTCGGCGCCTGCCGGTCAAGGCGTGTGAGATCGTCCTGCACCATGATGCCATCCTCGCGTGTGTCGATCGGCGCGAACCACCGCGTCCAGCCCTCTCGACCGATTCTAGCGTCGCTGGACCAGCGATGGCGTGCGAGTCGCCGGTTGTCAGTCGCGGGCTGTCGCGGCTACGATCCCACCTTCCCCCGCGTCCTTTTGGAGCCGCATCTCGTGTTCGTCTGTGTCAGCACGGAGTGCCTGCCCGACATGCCGCTCGCCGCAGCGATGGAGCGGCTGGCCGAGCTGGAGTTCACGGCCGTGGAGATCGACATCCACGAAGGCGGCGGCCACTTGGAACCGGCCCGCGTGGCCGCGGATCCTGAGGCGGCAATCGCCGCCTGCAGCGACCTGCAGCGGCTGCGACCGGTCGCGGTCTCCTTCGCCGCGCCGGAGACGCCGGCACTGTACGACCATTTCGCCGCGTGCTGCCGGCTCGCCAAGGCGCTCGGCGTGGTGACCGTCGTCGTCGAGTCATCGGAGCTCGGCACGCCCTTCAACGGGGAGATCGAGCGTCTGCGGAAGCTCGTTGCCATCGCGTCAAGGCTCGGCGCGGTCGTCGGCGTGAAGACCGCGGCCGACCGGATGACGCAGGACGCCGAGACGACCGCCTCCCTCTGCCGGAACGTCCCCGGCCTCGGGGTCACGCTCGATCCCAGTCACTTCATCCACGGCCACAAGAAGCCCGCGTCCTGGGAGCCGATCCTCAAGTACGTCTGCCACGTGCACCTGCGCGACACGAAGGTCGACGCGTTCCAGGTGCGGATCGGACAGGGGGACGTGGAATACGGGAAACTCGTCCAGCAGCTCGGCCGCGTCGGCTACGCGCGAGGGCTCTGTGCGCACATGGCCCCGCTCGAGGGTGTCGACCAGGTGGCCGAACTGCGCAAGATGCGGCTGTTGCTCGAGACGCTGCTCTGAACCATGTCCGCGCCAACGGCGGATTGGCTCCGCGCTCCGGCCCAAGGCTCCTCGAGCGTTCGCCGACCCCGTTCGCCTACCCGCCTTGGTCTGCCACGCGGCCGCCCCACCTCCGCACGACGTGCTGCTAACGGAGGGTGCCGCCCGTCGACTCGGCACGGCTCGCCATCTCGGCGTAGGCCCTCGACTGGCGATCGTCCCCTTCCTCGGCGTACATCGTCGCAAGATTGCCGTAGGCCACGGCGAGCGCCCGCTCGTCGAGGGTCCGCGCCTCCACGGCGGCGACCATCAGGTCGACCCCGCGCTGGCTCAGCGCGAGCGCATCCTCGCGCCGGCCGATCTGCCAGTACGAGATCGCCATGCTGACGTATGACTCGCCGAAGCGTCCCGCATCGGAGGCTGATGCGGCGACGTCGGTCGCCTCCTCAGGCTCCCAGAGCGGCACCACGCGATCGAACCAGGTGACCGCGGTCGCGTGGTCGCCGCGCTGCAGGCTGTGCATGATGCCGATGCGGAACAAGAGTTCGCCCACGTCCCGGCGCTCGGTGACCGTGAGATCGCGATGCTCCGCACCCCGTTCGAGATAGGCCGCCGTGAGCGTGGCGTTGTCGAGCATGTCGGTCGCATCCCCGCGTTTTTCGGCCGCCGTGAGGGCGTCGCGGAGTCCGAGTCCGACCTCCCAATCCACCTGACGACGTCGCCAGGGGTCGGTCATCGCCTCGCCCATCCGCTCGCGGAGGTCGAGCAGCCGCTTCACCCAGGGCAGCGGTTCACCGGCCTCGGTCGAACCGGCGGACGAGGCGAGCACGCCGCGGCAGAGCTGCAGCTCGAGGATGAGTTTCTCGGTGTCGGATCCCTTGAAGTCCGTCACGATCGTCTCGCTGCGCGCGATCCACTTCGGGATGACCCGGCTCTTCTGCTGCCAGGTGCCCTCGGCGATCGCCCGGGCCGTGCCGAGGTGGGCACCGAGCAGCACCTCGGTGGCGGCCGCCTGCATCGCGGGCGACGTCTTCGCCGCGAGCGGCGCGGCGCGGCGGATCGCGTCGGCGAAATGCTCCACCGCCTCCTGGTGATCGGGCTGGGGCCCGGCGAGCGCGGCACGGCCGAGCAGCCTCTTCACCTGCGCCATGACGAGCGGCGACGGCCCCTCGCTCGCGGCGACGTGCTCGAGCACCACGCGGGCCTCGTCGGGGCGGTCCAATGCGAGGAGGACACTCGCGTGCTTGATCCGCGTCCAGATGTCCTGCGGGTCGAGCCGCACCGCGGTCTCCGCGAGCCGCAGCGCCTCGTTCCACTTGCCCTGCTCGCTGCTCATCGCGAGGAGGAGACGGTGGGCCCGGACGTGCTCGGGATCGAGCTGGATCGCATAGTTGAGGTCGGCGACCGCGTTGGCGGCCGACGACTCCATCTCGCCTTCGGCCCTGAGGACGAATGCCTCCGGATCGAGCGGTTCGATCATGATGCCGTCGGCCGCGCGCGTGCCCGGCTCCACGCTCAGGATGACACCGCGCTCGGGATACACCTCGCCGATCGATCGACCCTCCTCGTCGAGGATCGACACGGTGCGGAGCTCGGAGATTTCCAGCTGCTTCGCCAGTTCGGCGATCGGCACCGCCTCGGCGAGTTTGATGCGGATCGCCGTCACGACGTCCTGCTCGATGGCCACCTCGACACGATCGAACGGCTCGATCGACCAGGCGACCGCCTGTTCACCCTCGTCGGTCGTGAATGGCTCGCCCGCTCCCCACGTCGCCTCGATCTCGGCACGGGTCGTCTTGCCGGGATGCACGCCGCGAAAGCTGGCCGGATCGATCGACAGCGCGGGCATCTCGTCGGGTGTGGCCGCGACCGGAGCGGTCACCGTCGCCGGGGTCTCGGGGGCATCGCGCCCCTCGGCGACGGTTTCGGTCGTGCGTTCGGCAGCCTCGTCCGTCCGCGTCTCCGCGGCGGGGGCTTCACGCGTGCCACCGAAGAGCGCCGTGGGCGTCGGCAGCGCCGCCATGCGTTCCGTGAGCCACCGGCGCACGGGGCCTTCACCGGACGAGTCGGTGTCGACCGGGGCCCGCTCGGACGTGCTCGACGTCGTCGCCTGCTCCTCCTGTTCGACTCCGGAGACGGTGACGGCTCCTTCCGGTCGCGCGGCCTTCGTCTCGGGTTGTTCCGCTGCAGCGGGCCGTCCGACACCGAACGACTCGATCCCCTCCGGAAGCCGGAGCAGCGGGCGGGGCGTCGATCGCGAGGGTGGTTCCGCGGCGACGACCGACGCCGGCAGGGCCCAGAGTGCGGCCAGAAACAGGCTCGAGGATACGAACGAACACGGCTTCCGCAGCGTGGCCACGAGAGTTCCTCCTTGAACGGCTGATCGAACGGCGATGTCGGGGCGGGCGGGGG
>JBJTBO010000139.1:0-7429 GCA_046091445.1 Planctomycetaceae bacterium
GATCGAACGAGGCGGTGATCGATGCGACCGACGCGGGCACGAGCAGCTCGACGAGCCCCGCCCCGGAGCGGAGCGCCGCCATCGCCGTGAGTGCCGGCGCGCCCGCCATGCCGGGGGCGCCGCCCACCACCACCCCGCGACCATGATCGTGCTTGCTCGCATCATAACGCCGTGCGGGCAGCACGGGCAGGTCGGCAGGCAACGTGGTCATCGACCCTCCCGCGCGATCGCCTCGGAGCACCGGCGGACGCGCCGACGCACTCCGCACGAGGTGGGGGGCATGATAGCGGGCATCGCGAAAACCCCGGCGACGCGTGCCTGCCAAACGCGCTCATCCGCGAGGTGCCGCCCCGGCATTGCCTTGACTGCGGCGACGCGTGGCGGATACCTTCCCGCCACAAGGCCGGCAGCCGGCCGATGAGGAGGTCCCTTCGATCCATGTGTGCCGCCCAGCAATCCGGCGACGTCTTCGATCCGAAGAAGGTGCGTCGGCTGATCGAGTTGATGCAGGAGCATGACCTCTCCGAACTCGATCTCGAGCAGGGGGACTCGCGCGTGCGGATTCGCCGCGGAGGCCAGGTCGTGACCGTCGCGCAGCCCCTCGCCGCGACGCCGCGAGCCGCGGCGCCCGAGGCCGCGCCGGCCGCCGCGAAGGCGGATGCCGATGCCGGGATGGTCGTCATCAAGAGTCCGATGGTCGGCACGTTCTACCGGGCGTCGGGACCCGACGCGTCCCCGTTCATCAAGGTCGGCGACCGGATCGGTCCCGACAAGACGGTCTGCATCATCGAGGCGATGAAGGTCTTCAACGAGATTCCCGCCGGCGTGTCCGGGCAGGTGGTCGCCATCCTCGTCGAGAACGGCGCACCGATCGAGTTCGGTCAGCCGCTCGTCAAGGTCGACCCGGCGGGCTGACCCGCACCGATCGAGGCGGATCGGCAGGTCGCACCAGCCACCGGGCGAACGCATGTTCAAACGAATCCTGATCGCGAACCGTGGGGAGATCGCCCTGCGCGTCATCCGGGCCTGCCGCGAGCTCGGGATCGAGACGGTGGCGATCTTCAGCGAGGCCGACCGCGACGCGCCCTATCTCGAGCTGGCCGACGAGGCGATCTGCGTGGGGTCGGCCCGGGCCGCCGACAGCTACCTGCGGATCGACCGTGTCATCAGCGCCGCGGAGATCGGCAACGTCCAGGCGATCCACCCGGGCTACGGCTTCCTTTCGGAGAACTCGCACTTCGCCGAGGTCTGCCGCTCGTGCGACATCGTCTTCATCGGGCCGACGCCCGAGGCGCTGCAGCGGCTCGGCGACCAGACCTCCGCGCCGACGCTCGCCCCGGAGGCGGGCGTGCCGACGGTGCCCGGCAGCGACGGGCTCGTGTCGAGCGAGCAGGACGCGGTGCGGATCGCCCGCGAGATCGGCTTTCCGGTGCTGCTCAAGGCGACGGCGGGCGGCGGCGGCACAGGGCTGCGGGTCGCCGCGATCGACCTGTCGCTCGCGAGCGCCTGGCAGCAGGCCTCGGCGGAGGCCCAGGCCGCCTGCGGCAACCCCGGCATCTACATCGAGCGCTACGTCGAACGGCCGCGGCACGTCGAGATCCAGATCCTCGGCGACCAGCACGGCAACGTGGTGCACCTCTGGGAGCGCGACTGCTCCACCCAGCGGCGCCACCAGAAGCTCATCGAGGAGAGCCCCTCCCCCCGGCTGCCGCAGGCGACCCGTGAGGCCATGGCCGCCGCCGCCGTGCGGCTGGCGAAGGTCGCCGGCTACCACTCCGCGGGCACGGTCGAGGTCATCGTCGACCAGAGCGACAATTTTTACTTCATCGAGGTCAACGCCCGCATCCAGGTCGAGCACCCCGTGAGCGAGATGGTGACCGGCATCGATCTCGTCAAGTCGCAGATTCGCGTGGCGGCCGGCGAGAAGCTCGATCTGCGGCAGGAGGCGATCGTGCCCCGCGGCCATGCGATCGAGTGCCGGATCAATGCCGAGGATCCGGCGGCGAACTTCCGCCCGAACCCGGGCCGCATCGAACGGATCATCGCCCCGGGCGGCTTCGGCGTCCGGTGGGATTCGCACGCCACGGCCGGCTACGTGGTCCCGCCGCACTACGACTCGCTCGTCGGCAAACTGATCGTCCACCAGCCCACCCGGCGGCAGGCGATCGACACGATGATCCGGGCGCTCAAGGAACTGCGGGTCGCCGGCATCCGGACGACGGTCCCGCTGCATCTCGAGGTGCTCGCCAACACGGCCTTCCACGAGGCGCAGGTCGACACGACGTTCGTCGAGCGGATGCTGGCCGGCTGAGCCCGGGCCGCGGACGCGACGACGGGACCGCCCCCCTTCCCCACGGTGCAGTGCCACGCATGACCGAATCGCTCTCGCGGCCCCCGAAGGCCGCACACCATTTCCGCCGGGTCGCGATCCTCTTCGCGGGCGGACCCGCGCCCGCCGCGAATGCCGTCATCTCGACCGCCGCCACGTCGTTCATGCGGGAAGGGACCGAGGTGATCGGGATGAAGCACGGCTACTCGTCGCTCGCCGACTATTCGCCGGCACGGCCGCTCGTCGAGGGGCGGGACTACGTGCGCATCGCCCCCGAGTTCCTCAAGCGCACCCGCAGCAGCCAGGGGATCATGCTGGGCACGGCCCGGACCAATCCGGGACGCAATGTCTCGTCCCCCGCCCACCTCGACGACGCGGAGCGGGTGCGGCCGCTGGCGAACGTCGACGAGGGGCTGCGCTCCCTCGGCGTCGAGGCGCTCATCTCGATCGGGGGCGACGACACGCTCAAGACCGCCAACAAGTTCAAGCTCTTCCAGGATCGGCTGCCGGCGGGAACCCGCCGGAGTCCGGTGGTGCATCTGCCGAAGACGATCGACAACGACTACATGGGGATCGACTTCACCTTCGGCTACTTCACCGCCGTCGACACGCTGGGCGGCGAGATCCGCAACCTGCTCTACGACGCCGAGGCGAGCCGCGGGTACTTCGTCTGCGAGACGATGGGCCGGAGCGCCGGGTGGCTCTCCTACGGTGCCGCCATCGCGGGCGAGGCGAGCCTCGTGATCAGCGTGGAGGACATCCACGGTCGCTACCGCGGCGAGGAGACCGTGACCGCCGCCGACGGGACGACCCGCATCAAGCCCGTGATGAACATCGACGCGGTGGTCGGCCGCATCGTGAAGACGATGCGGGTGCGCGAGGAGCAGGAGGGGAAGCAGTACGGCGTGATCGTGCTGGCCGAAGGCCTGGCCGAGTACCTCCCCGCGAAGAGCCTCGAGGGCATCCCGCGCGACGACCACGGGCACATCTCGATCTCCCACGTGCAGCTCGGGCGGATGTTCGCCCGCCTCGTGGCCGAGGAGTTCAAGCGGCAGACGAATCGCTCGCGGAAGGTGGTTGGGCTGCAGCTCGGGTACGAGTCACGCTGCGCGAAGCCCCACGCGTTCGACGTGATGCTCGGCAGCCAGCTCGGAGTCGGTGCCTACCGCGCGCTCGCCGAACGCGGGCTCGACGGCGTGATGGTGAGCGTGTCGGGCCAGCTCGACCTCAACTACGTCCCCTTCGAGGAGCTCGTCGATCCGAACACGCTCGTCACGGTGGTGCGATACGTCGAACGCGGCAGCGACTTCCACGCGCTCGCGCGGTTCCTCGAGACCTACGTAAACGAGTGACGCGGGCGTGCGTCACGCCGGCTGCACGCGGGGATCGCCCGCCGTGACGACGAAGCTCGCGCGCGGAAAGGTTCGGCCGCCGGGCCGCAGCACGTCGTCGACGACCATGAAGTCGGACCGCCACGCCGCGGGTGTCACCTCGCACCGGATGTAGCCGCGCTCGCCGTTGTGGAAGCGCACGCCGGGGTTGTCCGCGAGAATCTGGTCGAGTCCCGCGGGTCGCTCCGGACCGTTACCGCCGCTCGAGAGCGAGGTGGCCACGAATTCGGTCGCCACCGGCGGCTCGTCGGCCCGCCGGTCGTCCACCCGGAGTTCGTTCGCCCAGGCCGAGTGGATGTCGCCGGTGAGGACGACCGGATTGGCGATGCGCCGCTCGCGCAGGAAGCGGAGCAGTTCCGCCCGCTCGGTCGCGTAGCCCGGCCACTGGTCCATCGAGTATCCGAGCGGCTCCTCACCCTTGCGGAACCCCACCAGCCCCATCATCACCTGCTGCGCGAGCACGTTCCACGTCGCCCGCGACGTGAGCAGTTCGCCGCACAGCCACGACTTCTGTGTGCGACCGAGCATGCTGCGTGCCGGATCGACGGCGGCGTCGTTGAGGGGCGATCGGCGGTCGCCGTTGGGTTGGTCGTCCCGATACTGTCGCGTGTCGAGCACGAGGAAGTCGGCGAGATCGCCGAACTGCGTGCGGCGATAGAGCCGCATGTCGGCTCCCCGCGGCCGGCACGCCGACCGCAGCGGCATCGCCTCGTAGTAGGCCTGGTAGGCGTTCGCCCGGCGCTCGAGGAAGGCGGTGGCATCGATCCCGGTCTCCTCGGACACGTCGTCGGCACAATTGTTGTCGAATTCGTGGTCGTCCCAGGTGACGAGCCACGGGCAGGCGGCGTGCATGCCGTGCAGGAGTGGGTCGGAACGATACTGCGCGTGCCGCACGCGGTACTCGCCGAGCGTCGTGATTTCGGGCCCGACGTGGGTGCGCACCGTGCCGTTGCGGCCGGCCTCGTACTCGTAGATGTAGTCGCCGAGATGGCAGACGAGATCGAGGTCGTCCTGCGCCATCCGGGCGTACGCCGTGAAGAGGCCCTGCTCGTAGTTCTGGCAGGAGGTGACCGCGAACCGGAGGCGCTGCGGCAGCACGCCCGGTTCGGGACACGTGCGGGTGCGGCCGACGGGGCTCGTCGCGTCGCCGGCGTGGAACCGGTACCAGGACCAGCGATCGGCGGCGCGTCCGGGAACCTCGACGTGGACCGAATGGCCGAGCGGGGACGTCGCCGGCGCGATGCCCGAGGCGACGACGCGGCGAAACGCCTCGTCCGTCGCCATCTCCCAGCGCACGTTCACCGGCTCGGGTGGCATGCCTCCGTCCGGCTCGAGCGGACGGGGTGCAAGCCGGGTCCAGAGCACCACGCTCGAGGCATCGGGGTCGCCGGACGCCACCCCGAGCGTGAAGGGATCGTGGGGAAACGCGGGCGCGTCGACCGCGAACGAAGTGCGCGCGAGGAGCGGAATCGACTCGAGCGCCGCGGCGTGTGCGAGCCATTGGCGGCGCGACACACGGCGCCACGGCGTGCCCGCCCGCCTTCCGAGTGCATCCTGTCCCATGGCCGGCCTCCCTCGCCCTCGAGCGTCTCGCGCTGGAGGGCCGGCAGTCTACGCCACCCGGGCGGCCGTCGACACGACCCCCGGGCCCCGGGGAGCCGTGGCACCACTCAGGCCAGCCAGCCCTTCGTGCTGGGAATGCCGGGCTGCCGGGGATCGATCTCGCCCGCGTCGCGGAGCGAACGGGCGAGCGACTTGAACACGGCCTCGGCGATGTGATGGGCGTTGCGGCCGTGGTGCAACAGCGCGTGGATGTTGGCACCCGCGGTCGCGGCGAATCCCTCCCAGAACACCTCGACGAGCTGCGTATCGAACGCGCCGATCGCCGGCACCGGGTACGACACCGACAGGACGCACGCCGCGCGGCCGCCGAGGTCGACCGCGGCCGTCACGAGCGCCTCGTCCATCGGCAGGATGCAGTGGCCGTAGCGACGGATGCCGCGGCGCTCGCCGAGCGTGGTCGCGAAGGCGGCGCCGAGCGACCGACCGACATCCTCGACGGTGTGGTGGCCGTCGACCTGCAGGTCGCCGGTGCACGAGATCTCGAGGTCGAAGAGACCATGCCCGGCGAGGAGCACGAGCATGTGGTCGAAGAATCCGAGGCCGGTGGCGACCTGGGCTCGTCCCGTGCCGTCGAGGTCGAGCGCGACCCGCACGTCCGTTTCCCGGGTCGTGCGGCTGATGGTGGCGGTGCGTGGCATGGGTGGGTGCGCGAACGGATCGGACGGTGGGAGATCGGAAATCGGAAGCGTATGGGCTGCAGGCGGTGTCGGCAGGATCGGGGAAGGCCGACGGCGCGGACTCGTGGGAAGGGGCTCTCCCGGGCATCAGGCTCCGATGTCGCGGAGGGCTGACAGCAGGGCGTCGATCTCGTCGTCCGTGCCGACGGTGATGCGGATGCCGTCCCCCCAGCCGGGAAAGGTCATGTAGCGGATGAGGATGCGGCGCTCCTTGAGCGCCTCGTACACCTCGCGGTGCCGGCCGTCGGGCCGCGTGCACCAGACGAAGTTGGCCTGGCTCTCCACGGGCTGGTAGCCGAGCGAGCGGAGGCCGGCCGTGAGCCGGGCCCGTGTGGCGAGAATCCGGCTGCGGGTCGTCGTGAGCCAGTCGACATCGTCGATCGCCGCCGTCGCGGCGGCGATCGAAAGCGTGTCGCAGTTGTACGAATCCTTCACCTTGCGGAGCTCCTCGACGATGGTGGGCGACGCCACGGCGTAGCCGAACCGGAGGCCCGCGAGTGCGTACGACTTGCTGAACGACCGCGTCACGATCACCCGCTCGTGACGGCGCACGAGATCGAGGCAGTCGGCGTCGGCGAAGTCGCCGTATGCCTCGTCCACGACGAGCGCGCAGGGCAGCCGGTCGGCGAGTTCGGCGATCCGCGCCGGTGGCACCAGCGTGCCCGACGGGCTGTTCGGGTTGGCCACGATGGCGAGCCGCAGGCCGTCGCGCGGCGCGGCGAACGAGTCGTCGAGCGCCCAGTCTCGGGTGAAAGGCACCTCCTCGCAGGCGGCACCCTGGATGCCCGCCAACGTGCGGTACAGCACGTAGCTCGGCGTCGGCACCCGCATGCACTCACCGGCACCGACGAACGTGCGCACGAGGATCGTCAGCAGGTCGTCGGAGCCGTTTCCGCACACGATCCAGTCGGGGTCGAGCCCGAGGCGGTCCGCCACCCGCCGACGAAACGCGGTCGCCAGCGGATCCGGGTAGCGGGCGAGCGTGCGGCCCGCGGCGGCGGCGGCGACGGCGATCGCGACGGCGGGCGACGGCGGGTAGGGATTCTCGTTCGTGTTGAGCTAGATCCAAACGCCCTCCTGAGGCTGCTCGCCGGGCATGTAGCCGGCCAGCGAGGCGATCTCGGGGCGGACGAGGCGTCGATCGGTCGGGGCGCACGCGGTGCTCATCGCTCCGAAGTCTACCTCACCCGGTGACCTCGGCCCGGACGATGCGACCGCTACGACCGCTACGACCGACGTTCCCGCGCCTCGACGCTCTGTCGATGCGCGGTGAGCCCCTCGGTGTCCGCGAGGAGGCGGATGTCGGCGGCGACTTCCGCCAGGTCGGCGGAGGCCAGGCGGATCACGCTGCCGCCGCGGAGGAAGTGGTTGGCCGTGAGCCCGGCGGCGAAGCGGGCGGTGCCGCCCGG
>JBJTBO010000140.1:0-9657 GCA_046091445.1 Planctomycetaceae bacterium
GCCACGGGCCGACGCGGCTCGGGGATTGGCGCCACCCGGGTCACGGCCCACAATCTGCGGACCTTCTCGGGAAGGACAGCGTTACCCTCCCACTTCCCGGCTTGTCAAGCCTCGGCGATTGCTTCGTCGGGCCGTAACCCCAGGGCGGAGCCATGGCCGGTTCGTTCGACATCTTTCGGAAATACCAGCGTTCGCTGCTCGTTTTCGTGGCGATCCTGGCGATGCTCGCCTTTTTCGTGCTGCCCCCGTTCCTGCAGATGGGGACCGGGATGGCGGGCACCGACCCGGTCGTCGCGACCTGGAGCGGGGGCGAGCTCCGCGAGAGCGGGATCGCGCGCGCGACGGCGATGCGCTCCGTGCTCAATCAGTTCCTGCTCGACGCCGTGGCCGCGGCCGGCCGCGACCCGGGGCGCACGCGACTCCTGCCCGACGAGGAGGAGGACGTCGTCCGCACGATGCTGCTGGCGGAGGAGGCGCGGGCGAACGGACTCGTGGTGAGCAACACCGCGATCAACGAATTCCTCGCGCAGTGGACCAATGACATGGTGGGGCCCGCCCAGTTCGAGGAGATCATCGCACGCAGGCGGTCGGGGCCGTTTCCCGTGTCGCCGAGCGACGTGTTCGACGCCCTGCGCACCGTGCTGCTGGCAAACCGCATGGAGCGGCTGTTCCTCACCGGCTTCGCCGGCGATCCGCCCGGGCAGCGATGGGATTACTTCAGGCGGCTGGAGCAGGCGGCCAACGTGGAGGTCGTTCCGGTCGTGGTGGAGCGATTCGCAGACCAGGTGGCGGCGCCGAGCCGACCGGCGCTCGAGGCCTTCTTCGCCCGCCACCAGGACACGCTTCCCGAGGCGCGCAGCCCCGATCCGGGGTTCAAGGAGCCCCATCGTGTGTCGTTCGAATACCTCGTAGCCAGCCGTGCCGCGCTCGAGCAGCAGTCGCTCGAGAAGGTCACCGACGAGCAGGTGAGGGAGTACTACGAGGCCAACAAGGAGCGGCTCTACAAGGCTCGTCCGCCCGCCGCACAAAATCCCGATGCGGAGAAGGCCGATCCATCCGCCGACGCAAAGCCGCCCGAGACCGCAAAACCCGAATCGGCCCCATCGGAATCCAAGCCTGAGGAATCCAAGCCTGAGGATGATCTCGATCCCGAGGCGTTCGAGGCCGTGGACGACGAGGAAACGGAAGCCGCGGTCGATGCACCGTCCAGTACGGCCGCAAGCTCCGAGCCCAAGGCCGAGGATCAAGGTGAGTCCAAACCCGCTGACACTCCTGCGGCAAAGCCCGACTCGAAGCCCGAAGAAAAGCCGGACACCACTTCGGACTCCAAGTCCGAGCCGAAGCCTGAAGCTAAGCCTGACGCGAAGCCTGCGGACAAGCCTGACGCGAAGCCTGCGGATACGCCGGAGCAGCCGGCGTTCGAACCGCTGGAGAACGTCGCCGACGAGATTCGGCGGCGGCTCGCCGGTGAGGATGTGACGAAGCGCACCGAAGCGATGTTCGCCACGGTGACGGCGGAGGTTTCTCGCTATGCAGAGGATCGTGCACTCTGGCAGGCGAGGGTGACCCCGGGAGCGACGCCCCCTCCCGCGCCGAACGTCGATACGCTCGCGGAGAAATACGGACTCACGGGCGGTCGATCGCGGCGGGTGGATCGGACCGGTGCCATCGCATCGGGAGAGATCGCATCGAGCTTCGAACTCGTGCCCGACCCGGCGAGTCCGATGGGATTTCGGCAGGTGAACTGGGTCGACCAGATGTTCTTCCCCGGCATGCCGCTGCTGCGACCGGTCGGTTCCCGGGGCATCTCCGGCGACCGGTATCTCGCCTGGAAGACGGAGGACCAGCCTGCGTTCGTGCCATCCTTCGACGCCAAGCGCGAGGAGGTCGAACGGGCGTGGCGCATCGTCGAGGCCCGGCCACGCGCGCGGAAGGCGGCCGAAGCCATCGTCGGGGGGGCGGGCGGTAGTACGCTTGCCGAGGCAGCCGCAGCAGCGCCCGAGCCGCGCTTCGAGGCGGTGTCCGTCGGGCCATTCACGTGGCTCGAGCGCGGCGGACAGCCATTCGGTTCGCCTCCGACGCCCTCGCAGCCGGAAGCCCTGTCGATGCCGGGTGACGAGTTCATGAAGGCGGTGTTCTCACTCGAGCCCGGCGGCACGGCGGTCGCATTCAACGAGCCGCGCACCGTGTGCTACGCCATCAGGCTCGTCTCGTTCGAGCCGGACGAGTCGGTTCTGCGAGAGCGATTTCTCGACTCCCGCGCCGACCAGCGCCGTCTCGCGCCGATTGCCCAGCAGGAGGAGGTGCGTGCCGTCGATGCCTGGATCAAGGACATCGAGAAACGCTACGCCCTGACGTGGAAGCGCCCGCCGAGAGAGCGTTGACGCGGCCGGCATCGAAGACGAGGCGCAGGCGGGTCGGCGAACGCTTTCCGAGCGAGCGGCCGCCGCGAGGAGCCAATCCGCCGTTGGAGCGGCGGACACAATCCAGTTGCCGCCCGCCGAGCCGGTGCCTCACGAACGAACGCCCTGAACTCAGGGCTTTCCCGTCGCACGCGGTTTCAGAATGATCGTTGCGAGGGGCGGCACGACCAGTGACAGGGACTGGTCGCGGCCATGATGGGGCCTGGGCTCGCTGTGCAGGATCCCGGCGTTGCCGACGTTGCTGCCGCCGTAGATCGCCGCGTCGCTGTTGAAGACCTCGTCGTACGTGCCGGCGCGTGGCACGCCGACCCGGTAGCCGGTGCGTGGCACCGGCGTGAAGTTCGAGCAGACGATCAGGAAGTCCTCGGGGTCGCTCGCGCGGCGGGCGAAGGCGAGGATGCTGTTCTGCCAGTCGTGGCAATCGATCCACTCGAAGCCGCAGCCTTCGAAGTCGCGCTCATGGAGCGATCGCTCCCGCCGCAGCAGGGCGTTGAGATCGGCCACCGCCCGCGACAGGCCGCGATGACCGTCCCACTCGAGGAGGTGCCATTGGAGGCTCGAATCGAAATTCCACTCCTGCCACTGCCCGAACTCGCATCCCATGAAGAGCAGCTTCTTTCCCGGATGGCACCACATGGAGGCGTAGAGCAGCCTCAGGTTGGCGAATTTCTGCCATGGGTCGCCGGGCATCTGGGCGAGGAGCGCCCCCTTGCCGTGCACGACCTCGTCGTGGGAGAGGGGCAGGACGAAGTTTTCATGGAACGCGTAGATGAGGCTGAAGGTGAGCTCGTCATGGTGGTACTTGCGGTGGACGGGATCGTGCCGCATGTAGCGGAGCGTGTCGTTCATCCAGCCCATGTTCCACTTCAGGCTGAAGCCGAGGCCGCCGGTGTAGGTCGGGCGTGACACGCCCGGCCACGCCGTCGACTCCTCGGCGATCGTCAGCGTGCCGGGGAAGTGGTGATGCACCTGGATGTTGAACTGCTTGAGAAACTCGATCGCCTCGAGGTTTTCCCGGCCGCCGAAACAGTTGGGCAGCCACTCGCCGTCCTTCCGGCTGTAGTCGAGGTAGAGCATCGAGGCGACCGCATCGACCCGCAGTCCGTCCACGTGGTAGCGGTCGAGCCAGAAGAGGGCGGACGAGACGAGGTAGTTGGCGACCTCGTTGCGTCCGTAGTTGAAGATCAGCGTGCCCCAGTCGGGATGCTCGCCCTTGCGGGGATCCTCGTGCTCGTAGAGCGCCGTGCCGTCGAAGCGTCGCAGGCCGTGACCGTCGCGGGGGAAGTGGGCGGGCACCCAGTCGATGAGCACCCCGACGCCCGCCCGGTGCAGGGCGTCGATGAGCGACATGAGGGCCTGGGGCGGTCCGAACCGGGAGGTGGCGGCGTACAGGCCGATCGTCTGATAGCCCCAACTTGCGGAGAGTGGATGCTCGGTGGGTGGCAGGAACTCGACGTGCGTGAACCCCATCTCGACGACGTAGGGGACGAGCTCGCGCTCGAGGTCGGAATAGCCGAGCCACCGGTGCGGATCGTCGCCGGGGCGCCGCCAGCTGCCCAGGTGCACCTCATACACCGACATCGGGGCGTCCAGGCCGTGCCGGGCGGCACGACCCTCCATCCATGCGCCGTCCTGCCAGTGGTATGACGAGAGGTCGGCGACCACCGATGCGGTGCGGGGCGGCACTTCGGCGGCGAAGCCGTACGGATCGGAGCGGTCGCTGAACGTGCCGTGGTGGTGGATGCGAAACTTGTAGAGGGTCCCCGTGCCGATCCGGGGCACGAAACACCGCCAGAAGCCCGAGGATCCGGACCGCTCCATGCGGTGTCGGTCGCCGTCCCAGCCATTGAAGTCGCCGACGACGCTCACCCAGTCGGCGTTCGGCGCCCAGACGGCGAAGTGCACCCCCGGCTCCCCGTCCACCGTGTGCAGCTGCGCGCCGAGCTTCTCGTAGCTCTTCCAGTGCCGGCCTTCGCCGAGGAGGTGGAGGTCGAAGTCGGTGAGCATGGGGGCGTCGATGCGGAAGCGGCCCGGAGTCGCGGATGCCCAATCGTGCCAGATGGGCTCGAATCGTGCGACCCGCGACCCCGAAACCACTGCAACGACGCGTGGATGGATCCGGCGCCCCGCCGGATCCATCCTCGGCCGGCACCGTCAGGCCACCAGCTTCATCTCCGGCACTTCGCCCGTGATGCCGATCACGAACTCCTCGAAGATCTTGGCATCGAGTGCCGAGGCGGTTTCCGCCTCCGGGTGGAACTGCACGCCGATCGCCGTCCACTCCTCGACGATGCTCTCGATCGCCTCGACGACGCCGTCGGGCGCCCGGGCGGTGACACGGAAGCTCGCCGCCACGTCGTCGATCGCCATGTGGTGCATGCTGTTGACGCGAATCTCGCCGTCTCCATACACCCGCTCCATCACGCTGCCGCGTTCGACGAGCAGCGCGTGGCGGTGGGCCAGATCGGTCGGGTCCTTGTGGGGAATCGCCCGCGGCAGATCCTCGGGCAGGTGGAGGAAGAGCGTTCCCCCCTCGGTGATGTTCAGCAGCTGCATGCCGCTGCCGATCGCGAGCACGGGCATGTGCCGGGCACAGATGTGCTTGGCGAGCAGGCGGTCGAAGTCCTCCCGCCGCGGGTCCATCGGCCGCACCGACGGGTGTGGCATGTAGCCGTCACGGCGGGGATCGAGGTCGGATCCACCGACCATCACGACCCCGTCGAGCACGTCGAGAAGCCGGACGAGGTCGTCCTCGTCGGCCAGGGGGGGGAGGATCACGGGGATGCCACCCGACGCGGCGATGCCGTCGAAATAGCCGGCCGCGACGAACGACAGCGCGGCATGCTCCTTGCGACTGGGACGGAAGTCGGTGTTGATGCCGATGATGGGCTTCACAGCCATGAGACCGTCGGACACGCGCGGTGCCCCTCCACGTTTTCCGTGGCTCGGCGACGAGGTGGTCGTGCTGACCCCCGCGATGCCCCTGAGGACGACCGTCGGCGTGCGGGGCGATCGGGCCGCACCCGGCGCGAGGGGAGGGCGTGATGGCGGCGGCGGTGTCCGCGTGTCGTCACGGCGTCATCCCTAACGCGTCGACTGCATCCCGAAGGCCTCTCACGGCGGCGGAGCCTCCCAGGCATCCGGGCCGGTCCCCATCCATGGGTGCCGGGCCAGGTCCGTCGTTCGAGCCGTCGTCGTCCTCGCACGCTCCCGGGGGACCGTGCGGATGACGACGGCGGCGAGGGTAGTGCGGGATGCAAGGGTCGCAACGATCACGACGATTTTGTGGTCGTGCCACGGCGCGACCACAACATGCGGTGCTAGCACGCCGGATGCTGTCAGACCGACGGTGACTGTGCTCGCGCTCTTCCGCCCGTCCGCGTCACGCGGCGAGCCAGACGGCATGCGGGAATCCTCGCAGCCATGTCAGCTGCCGCTTCGCGAGGTGCCAGGTCCGCACACGCGTGCGCCGCACGGCTTCCGCCCGATCGATTTCGCCCGCGAGCAGGGCGATCACCTCGGCGTAGCCGACACCCTGCAGGGCGGTCGGTCCGATTCCTCCGGCGGCGAGCAGGCGCTCGGTCTCCTCGACGAGGCCGCCTGCGAACATGCGCTCGACACGCTGGTCGATCCGCGCGCGCAGCAGCTGCCGCGGCAGATCGACGACCATCAGCCGCCGATCGAACCACGGCTGTGGCGCCGGTGCGTAGTGGCTCGCGAGCGGGGGGCCCGTGACGGCCGCGACCTCGAGCGCCCGCACGATGCGTCGCAGGTCCCCCTCGTGGATGCGAGCCGCCGCCTCCGGGTCGACCGCGGCGAGCCGCCGGTGCAGGGCGGGTGTCCCGTCTCGCGTCGCCTCCGCCTCCAGGGATGCGCGGATGCGGGCGTCGGCTCCCGGCAGCGGCGCCAGTCCGTCGCGGAGGGCCTTCAGATACAGCGGGGTGCCTCCGACGAAGAGGATCCTGCGTCCGCGTCCGCGGCACTCGTCCGCCGCCCGGGCCGCATCGGCCAGCCACCTCGCGACGCTGTACGGCTCCTGCGGTGAGACCATGTCGATGTGGTGGTGCCGCACCGCCGCCCGGTGCGACGCGCCCGGCTTCGCCGTGCCGACATCGAGCCCGCGGTAGATCGCCATCGAGTCGACGCTCACGATCTCCGCATCGAGTCGTCGGGCGAGGGCGACGCCGAGATCGGTCTTGCCCGAGGCCGTCGGCCCCGACAGGAACCAGCAGTCGGCGTCGAGCGAGGGGGCGATGGACGGGGCCCCGTCCCGTTCGATCACGTCTCCGGTGCCGCCCTGACGGCGTGCTACGATTGACTCGCCGTCGCGGACCAGCCGGCTCCGCGGAGGGCCCGGGGGAACGGCCTCGGTTCGTGCGGAGGAGTGATCGACGCGTGACGGGTCGTGATCCATCGACGATCGCAGACGGAGAAATCGGCGCCGTGCTGCTCGCGCTCGATCGCGTCATCGCGGCGAGGCGGGGCGAGTCGCCGGACCGATCCTACACGAGCCGCCTCCTCGCGGGCGGCGTCGAGAAGGCCGGCGGGAAGGTGGCCGAGGAGGCCGAGGAATTCGTCCGGGCCGCCGCCGGCGAGGCGGACGAGCGGGTCGTGTCGGAGGCGGCCGACCTCCTCTACCACATGCTCGTCCTGCTGGCCTGCCGCGGACTCTCGCTCCACCCGGTGGTGGCGGAGCTGGCCCGGCGGTTCGGCACGTCGGGGCTCATCGAGAAGGCATCCCGGGCGGCAGCCGGCCGGGTCGAGGGAGGTGACGCGTGAGCGACGCAGGGCATGACGTGGCGGGGGGTTCCGAGCGGCTCCTGCGGATCGGGGTGCCGAGCAAGGGCAGGCTCGCCGACCTCGCGGCGCAGCTCCTCTCCGATGCGGGGCTCACGTTTCGTCGCACGGAACGGACGCTTTTCGCGCGCTGCCGCGACATGCCCGTCGAGGTGACGTTCCTTCGCACCGACGACATTCCGGTGCTCGTCGCGGAAAACGCGATCGACCTGGGGATCACGGGCGCCGATCTGGTCGCCGAGAGCGGTGCGGACGTCGTCGAGCGGCTGGAACTCGGCATCGGCTCCTGCCGCCTCGCGCTGTGCGTGGCCGACGACGCGCCGCTCGCGGATCCTGTCGCCCTGCACGGCAAGCGGGTGGCGACGAGCTTTCCCAGGATCACGCGACGCTGGCTGGGCGATCGCGGCGTCGATGTGCATCTCGTCGAGCTCTCCGGCAGCGTCGAGATCATGATCGCCCTCGGCGTGGCCGACGCAGTGGTCGATCTGGTGGAGACGGGCAGCACGCTCGCCGCGAACCGCCTGCGGGTGCTCGCCGACATCGGACGCTACGAGACGGTGCTCATCCAGAATCGGGACGTGGCCGACACCGAGCTCGTCGATCGGATCGTGCGCCGGCTGCAGGGCATCGTCATCGCGCGAAGCTGGTCGCTGCTCGAATACAACGTGCCCCGGTCGCGGCTCGCGGAGGCGGAGCAGGTCACGCCGGGTTTCGACTCGCCCACCGTCATGCAGCTCGAGGATCCGGCATGGTGCGCCGTGCGGGCCATGGTGCGCCGTGCGGAGGCCCACGCGATCATGGAACGACTCGAGGCGATCGGCGCCTCTGCGGTGATCGAGACGACGATCATGAATTGCCGCCTTTGAGATGTATTCCGGGGCGGCGACGGGCCCGCTGGGCGTGCCGGTCATGCCGGCAGGCTGCCTGCGACGAGTCGGCCCGCGCGCAGCACGGCGACCACGGGGCTCGATGGATCGAGAGCCGCCGCGACTGGGTTCGCGGCACGCACCGCCGGCCGCACGAAGACGACGTCGGCACGGCGACCGGCCGTCAGCGATCCGACGCCGTCGAATCCGATCGCGCGGGCGCCGTGGACCGTGGCCATCGCGAGCGACTCCTCGGGCGAAACGAGGCCTGCATCGACGAGCGTGCAGCATTCGGCTCGCACCGAGAGGTCGGGATTGGACGCCCTGCTGTCGGTGCCGATCGCCATCCGTACGCCCGCGGCCCGGAGGTCGCGAAGCGGCGGCAGCCGTCCGGCCAGCGCGAGCGTCGTGCGCGGACAGATCACGAGCGCGAGCCGCGCGCGATGCCGCACGAGGCGTGACCACGCGGCGCGATCGCCGTCGAGCCAGGTGCCATGGATGACCAGCCCGCGCGGCCCGCGGGCGAGGAGCGAGATCCAGTCCGCGGCGGACAGCAGTCGCGGGGCCGCGGCCGGCCACGCTCCCAGTTGGTCGAGGAGATCGCGGAAGGGGCCGGCTCCCGCGGCGATGAGTTCGGCCTCGGCACGGCTCTCGGCCACGTGCATCGCGATGGGCAGGCGACGCGTGGCCGAGGTTTCGACCAGGTGGGCGCCGAGGGATCCCGATACGGAGTAGGGCGCGTGCGGTGACACGCCGGCGGCGAGCCCGCGCTCCTCGAGGCGGTCGAGATCGCGATGCACCGCGGCGATCGCGGCGGCGGCCGGCGCGGCGAGCCCGAGCGACTCGCGGAACACGCGCACGCGGGGCCGCCCGGCCGCGAGCGCGTCGACCACGGCGGGGGCGAGTGTGGTGGCGATCTCCCCGACGGACGTGACACCCTCCGCGATCGACTCCGCGAGGCCGGTGGCGACGGCCCGGGCCACACCCGCAGCCCCGTCCGCGCCCGTGGGCCGGGCCCGGCGAAGGGCCACGATCCGGCGAATCCACCCGGCCAGGCCACCGGTGGTGTCCAACGGCCGGCGGAGGTCGGAGAACTCGAGATGCGTGTGGGCATTGACGAGTCCGGGCAGGGCGACGGCGTCGCCCAGATCGATGCAGGGCACGCGGGGTCGCCCGCATCCCACCGCGATGATCCGACCGCGGGCGACCTCGATCCAGCCGTTCCGCACGGGCGGTCCACTCACCGTCAGCACCGCGGCACATCGCACGACGAGCGATCGCCCGGGACGCCTGCCGCCGGGGGGCGTCACGGTGTGGCGACCGGCAGCACGACGGAACGGACCGCCGCCCGATCACGATCCACGGTCGCCGGCCGCGGCGTGGGATCGTCGAGCAGTTCATAGAACACGGTGCGCCGTCGGGGCACGAACCCGAGCTCCGCGATGGCCGACGTCATCTGGTCGAGCGTCAGGTGGTGCACCGTGCCGGCCGCGCTGACGACGTTCTCCTCGATCATCAGGCTCCCCATGTCGTTCGCTCCGAAGAGCAGGGCCAGCTGGCCGATGTCGCGG
>JBJTBO010000141.1:0-14421 GCA_046091445.1 Planctomycetaceae bacterium
GGCCGAGGGGGATGCGGCCGCAGCGGACGCGAAGCGGCGGGCTGCCGAGCAGGCCCGGCTGGCAGCCGTCGCGGAACGCGACGCCGCACAGACGCAGATCGATGCTCTCAACGCGGCTATCGCCGCAAGCGAAACAAAGGCGAAGGAACTGCTCGGACAGATCGAGAAGCGCGGGGCCGAACTGACGGCCACGCAGGGCACGATCGAGCGGACGCTGCAGGCTCTCGCCGTGCTCGACGAGGCGGGCAAGAGCCTCGAGAAGGGCCTCGCGGCGGCGGCGGAGGATGCGGACCTAAAACAGTCCCTTGCCGCGCTCGGTGCCGCCCGACAGGCGAAGCAGGCGCAGCTCAAGACGCACCAGGACGCGCTTGCGGCGATGATGGCCGAAAAGGGGCAGTGGGAGCAGGCCGTCGCCGGCGAGAGGGCGGCGGTCGAGAAGCGAAAGACCGAGGTTGCCACCTTCGCGAAGGCGGTCGAGGCGGCAGCCGCCAAGATCGAGTCGGCGACCGGCGTCGTCACGGCATCGACGAAAATCGTCGAGGAAAAACGCGCGGTGGTGGCAGCCCGTCAGTCCGAAGTGGACGCCGCGACGAAGGAACTCGACGTCCTCCAGGGTCTCAGCGGCTAAAGCGCATTGATGCGTGCGCGTCGGCTCGGGGGCGGCAACGGGATCTCGTCCGCCGCTCCGACGGCGGATTGGCTCGTCGCGTGGGCCGCCGCGGCCCCATGCTCCTCGAGCGTTCGCCGACCCCCTTCGCCTACCCACCTTGGTCTGCCCCGTCGTCGCTCCACCTACGCACGACGTGCTCTGGAGCGCCTTGAAGACAGGTGTGTCACCGGCTCGGGTTCCGTACCTGTCCCTTTCGCGCACCGGCTCGCATGTGGCGTACGCCTTCTGGCCTGCGAGCCCGGGAGGAAGAGCGAAGAGACCCAGCTCCTCGGATGCAGGGTCGAAGCACAGTGGCTCGTCGCCCGGTACGCCTGCCCGCCTTCGCACGCTGGAGAGCGTACGCCACCGTTGAGGCTGGGTGACACGGGGTGCGGAGGAGAGCGCCGTGCCTTGTGTGCTGCGGGCGAAGCCCGTGTTCCAGATGCAGCGGATCTGGTCCGGGCGCGTTCCCGTGGCTCGCGGCCGCTGCGGAGATGCCGGTCCGGCTGACTTTGCGGGGGGGCGTGGAGGTGGTCGACGCGGCGGAAGGGTGATTCCTGGCGACCTATCGCGAGGCGGCAGATTCCGCTCGCCGGGTGGCCAGCCCGACGTCGAAACAGAGTCCGCGGAGGGTGCCGTCATGCCCGGCGCGCCGCCAGGAGCCGAGCACGTGGTGGCCGGAAGAGCTGGCGTTGCGGCCATCGTGGCGATCATCGGCGGCGTGGTCGGTGCCCAGCCGCCGGAGCCCGTCACCGTCGATCGGCTGCAGCAGGCGGTCGTCGATTCGCTGGCATTCCCGCCTCGCACGACGTCGGAAGCGCTCCTCGAGGCGGTGATCCTCGCGACCGACGTCGAGGCGTTCGACGTGGCGCGTGGCTATCTCGACCGCCTCGTCACGGCGATCGATGCGGCCGGGGAGGCTCGCGTCGCCCAACTGGCCGACCTGGGAGCGGCCTTCGAGGCGTCGCGACTCGCGCGGCTCGAGCGGTCCCTCCGCGGCCACACCCCCGAGAGCGTCCAGGTGGTGGGCGCGATCCGGGCCGCCGATGGCTCGCGACGGCGTGATCCCGCCCGTCTCGGCCGTGCTGCTGCCGACCTCGGCAGTGCGGACGCGGTGACCCGCGCCCTGGCGGCGCGCACGCTGGCAGCTGCGGGGCTCGACGCGCTCACGTTCCTCGTGGAGATCATGCGCGACCCGGCCGCCGTCGCCGCCAGGCCCGGCGCCCGAAGCCTGCTCCGCGAACTCGGCCCCGCGGCTCGCGACCCGCTGCTGGCATGGCTCGGTTCACCGGATGCGGAGCGATGGGATGGCGTGATCGCGGCCCGCGACGGGACGGAGGCTGAAGACGTCGAGGACTTCCTGCTCGCGCCGGCGCTCGTCGCCGACACGCCGCCCCCGATCAAGGCGGCCGCGGTCGCGGCGCTCGATCGCCGCACGGAGGCATCCGACACCGCGTCACGGCCCTCCCCGCGCGAGGCGATCGACCGGCTCGCGCGGAGGCTCGATCGCGTGCTGTCACTGGACGGACTGCCCGAGATCGATCACCTCATGCTGCAACCGGTCACCGATCCGGCCGAGGTGGCGAACGCCTTCGGGGGCACGCTCACGGGCACCGTGGAACGCTTCGTGTGGAACCCCGACACCGCGCGGATCGAGAAGCGCTCCGTGCCTCCCCGACTGGCGCGGGCGATCGAGGCGGATCACGTGGCGCGCGACATCGTCGCGCTGTCGCCGGACGATCCGCAGGTCGTGCGCCTCGTGCTGCTCGCCCGCCTCGAGGCGATGCTGGCTTTTTCCTCCGCGGCGGGGGCCCGTGCGCGACCGCCGGTGGACGCGACGCGCACCGCGCTCTCGGGGCCGGAGGGATTCGACGCGGACACCACCTCCGCCATCATGGAGATGGCAATCCACCGCGGGATGTGGGATGCGGCAGCCGCCGCGGCCGAAGCCCTCGCGCCGTCCGGCCCGGCTCCAGCGACCGATCCGATCGCGCTGCCGCGGGCCACGCGCACCGGGCTCGTGCGGGCCCTGGCGATCCCCGATGCCGCGCTCCAGTTCGCGGCCGCGCGGACCCTCGCGCTCGCGGGCGGCGAAGAGCCGTATGCGGGCTCGAGCCTCGCGGTCAAGGCGCTCATCCATGCCGCCGCGTCGCGCGGGGAGGACCGCGTGGTGGTCGCACACCCCGACCGCGTGGTCGCCGAGGAGCTCGCCACGGCGGTGTCACGATTCGGTTACGACCCCGTGGTCGCCCGCACCGGCCGTGAGGCGGTGTTCGCCGCCCGTGACCCGGACACCGTGCTCGTGCTGCTGGCGGCACGCTGCATCTCGCCCGGGGTCATGGAGACGATCCAGTACCTCCAGCAACCGCCGTTCGGTGCGGCCCCACCCGTGCTCGTGGTCGTCGACCCGCTCGACGATGACGGGCGGGGCCGGTTTCTCCAGAAGCGTCTGCTCGCCCTCGCCGACGTCCACGGCGCCATGCTCGTGGACCGGCTCGACAGCATGTTCATGCCGACCGTGGACGAGCAGACCGGAGCGCCCCGATCCGCACCGCGCTTCCACGATGCTGTCGCGCAGGTGGCCGGGCCCGCCGCCGTCGATCCGCCGACGCGCTCGGCCGCCCGCGCCGAGCGCCTGAGCCGGGCGCGGGATGCGCTCGCCACCCTCGCAGTCCTGGGGGAACGGGGCCGTGATGTGTCCGGCGCGGTCGATGCCGCCCTCCGCGCCATCGATCGCGCGGAATCGGCGCCGGCTGCCGCCGCGGTGCTCGGAACGATCGGCCACCCCGCCGCCCAGTACGCCCTTTTCCGCGTGACGGCTCGCTCCTCGCCGCCGGCGGACGCGGCCGTCGTGGCGGCCCTGCGATCGCACGCCGCACGCCATGGCGTGCTTCTGGATGCCGGCACCGTGGACGCGGCCTGCGCGAGGTACACTGGCTCGACGTCCGAGGCCGAGCGTTCCGCCCCCGCGGCCGCCCTCGAGGCGATCGGCGTCCCGAGCAGGAACCTTGCGCCCCCCTCCGTCGATGCTGCTCCAGCCCGGTCAACCAGGTGACGAATCGCTGGCCTCCCCGATCCGCGGCCTGATCGGCGCCAGCCCGGCGATGCTCGAGGTCTACGCGACGACCCGCCGCGTCGCCGCGTCGAACGCCTCCGTGCTCCTGCTCGGTGAGACCGGCACCGGCAAGGAGCTGATCGCCAAGGCGATCCACGAACTGTCGAGCCGGGGAACGGGCCCCTTCGTCCGCGTCAACTGCGGGGCGCTCTCCGAGAGCCTGCTCGAGAGCGAGCTCTTCGGGCACGTCCGCGGCGCGTTCACCGGGGCGGTCGCGAACCGTGCCGGTCGGTTCGAGGCGGCCCACACCGGAACGATCTTCCTCGACGAGATCAACTCCACCACGCCCAAACTCCAGGTGAAGCTGCTCCGGGTGCTGCAGGAACGAGAGTTCGAGCGCGTCGGCGACACGGAGACGATCAGCGTCGACACGCGGGTGATCGCGGCGAGCAACCGCGACCTGCTCGACGAGGTGGCGAAGGAGAACTTTCGCGAGGATCTCTACTACCGGCTGAACGTCGTCCCCATCATCCTGCCGCCACTGCGGGCGCGGCGCGAGGATATCCCCCTGCTCGTGAGTCACTTCCTCCAGTACTACAACGAGGAGAACGATCGCTACGTGGTGCACATCGACAAGGGGGCACTCGAGGCGATCGTGAAGTACCACTGGCCGGGCAACGTCCGGGAGCTGCAGAACGTGGTCGAACGCTGCGTCGTCATGGCGTCCGGCGACGAGATCACGCTCGACCTCCTCCCGCCGATGATGCGTGGCGGCCAGCCGGCGCCCACCCTGCCGGGACGTGGAGGCGATCTCGACACGCTCGCCCGCTCCCTCGTGGAGCAGGGCCTCGCCTCGGCCGGACCGAATGACGACAACCTCTTCGATCGTGTCGTGAACCGCGTGGAGCGGGAGCTCATCGCCCAGATGCTCGCCGCGTGCGGCGGCGTGCAGCTGAAGGCCGCCGCCCGCCTCGGCATCAATCGCAACACGCTCCGCAAGAAGCTCGTGGAACACGGGCTCGACACCGGCGACGAAGCCTCGACGTGACGGTCGGCCGCCGGGCTGCACGCGGCCGCTGCCGGCCGCCGCTCACGCGGGCGTCCGCGGCACGGCGAAGCGTCCGCTCCATCCGGTCGGTGGCGGGCAGTCCACCTCGACCGGGAGGCCCGTCACCGGATCCTCGAACGCGATCCGTGACGCGTGGAGTGCGATCGGAACCAGTCGGGGATCCTCACCGGCATCCGTCACTCCCGGTGGGCCGCCGTAGAACACGTCGCCGAGCACGGGCATGCGCCGCGACGCCGCCTGGACGCGCAGCTGGTGCATGCGCCCCGTCGCCGGCACCAGCTCCACCCGCACGACACCGTCGTCGGCCGCGATGACGCGGCCGGTCGTCACGGCCTCCCGGCCGCCGGCGATCCCCGCCGACACGATCTCCGCGCGGGCTGCATCGGGCACCTTGCGCACGAAGTCGCGCCACTCGAAGCGGTCGTCGACCGCGCCGGCCGATGCGTCGAGCAGCGCGACGTACGTCTTCGTCACCCGACGCCGCTCGAACTGGCGGGACAGCTGCCGCGCCGCCCGCGGCGTGGTGGCGAAGAGGAGAACACCCGAGACCGGGCGGTCGAGCCGGTGAGGAACGCCGAGAAACCCTCCTGGATGCCGACCCGCACGGGACGCGGCGTCACCGAAGAGCCGATGCCGCACGCACGATTCCGCCGACTCGATGCCCGTCGGAGCCTGTGTCGGCAGTCCTGCGGGCTTGGCCACTGCGAGCACACCGCCGGCGTCGTAGAGGACGGGAAGCGACGTCGTCACGGGGTCAGGTGACCGGCGAGGCAGCGACATCCTCGGCCATGTCACGGGCATGGTAACTCGATCGCACGAGCGGGCCGGAGGCGACCCGTCGGAACCCCATGCCGCGGGCGAGCGTGCCCAGTTCCTCGAACTCCTCCGGCGGCACGTACCGTTCGACCGGCAGCGCGTCGGCGACAGGCTGGAGGTACTGCCCGAGGGTCAGGAAATCGACCCCATGGTCGAGCAGGTCGGCGAATACGTCGAGCAGTTCGTCACGCGTCTCGCCGAGACCGAGCATGAGGCCGCTCTTCGTGCGCACGCCGGGCAGGAGCCGCTTGGCGTCCGCGAGCAGTTCGAGCGTCCAGGCGTAGACGCTCCGACGGCCGCGCACGGCGCGGTAGAGGCGCGGCACCGTCTCGGTGTTGTGGTTGAACACGTCGGGCCGTGCCTGGAGCACCCGCGCGAGGGCGCCGTCCTTGCCGATGAAGTCGGGCACGAGCACCTCGACGGTACCCGACGCGCCGACGCCCGTCTCCCTGAACATGGTGCGGATCGCCTCGATCGTCCGACGGAAGTGATCCGCACCACCATCCGGCAGGTCGTCCCTGGTCACGCTCGTCACGACGACATGACGCAGGCCGAGTCGACGGGCGGCCTCGGCCACCCGCTCCGGCTCGTCGGCCTCGAGCGCCTCGCCCCTGCCCTTGGGCACGGAACAGAATCCGCAGGGCCGCGTGCACACGTTGCCCAGGATCATGAAGGTGGCGGTGCGCTGGGACCAGCACTCCAGACGGTTCGGACACCGTGCCGATTCACACACCGTCTCCAGTCCGAGCTCGGCGACGAGGTCGGCGGTCTCCCCGTGGCCGCCGCCCGGCTCGAGATTCCGGCGCAGCCACGGCGGCAGGCGTCGCGACGTCGTCGCGCGGTCGACGGTGACGATCGGCAGCACGCTATCCGACACGGCTGAGAACCTCCGGAGGCGTGCGTGCGGGGGCGTCGACACGCAGCGGAAAGCCGGCGTGCACGTGCGTGCGCGAAAAGCCGAACGCGTCGGCGATGCCGCGCACCAGCGCGGTGCGGGCATCGGGCATCCGGATCCGTCGGCGCACGTCGGCCTCGACCGATCCCATCATGCCGCCGCTCGGGTCTGCGGACGTGGGCGCTCCCGTGACCGTGCGGATCCGGCGGTAGGCGGCGAGGGCGGGACAGACATTGACGAATACGCCGTGGCTGGCGATGCCCCGTCGCACGGCCACCGTCACGGCGGCCAGCAGTCCGGAGCGGCCGCACAGTCCGCCTCCGGGCACCCTGCGCGGTTCGCAGCCGAGCGTGCGCAGGGCTTCCGCCACGCCCGCCTCGAGCCGGCCGATGTACGGGCCGACGCCGTGGCGCCCGAGCCCGAGCGCGTCGAGCGGGGTCACGAGCGAGGCGAACACCTGTCCCGGGCCGTGCAGGATGGCGCCCCCGCCACGGCCGGTGAACCGCACGCCCAGCCGCCACGCCCGCAGTTCGTCGTCGGTGAATCGCACGTCGGTCCGGGAACCGAGGCGACCGATCGTGATGACGGGCTTGAGCTCGCAGAGCAGGAGCGTGGGCCCGCGGCCTCCCGGTTCCGAGACCTCCCAGGCCAGGCGCTCGGCGAGGCCGATGTACGCCTCATGGTCGATGGCGCCGGCGAGCCACGCGGCGAGCGGGGGAACGGCGGGAAAACGAGGTGGTTCCACGCTCTGGTTGTACCACCCGCCACGCCGGGAACGCGAGGGATCCGCGGGACCATCGCGCATCCGAACTCGGACCCACTGCCCCCCCGATCCGCATGGCCGCCACAGGGGCTCGGCATGCCCGGTCGCTCACCGCATCGCGTACTCGTCGAGGAGCGATTCGATCCTGCCGAAGACGTCCTCCATCTGCTTGGGATCGGGCAGGAGTGTGACGCGGAAATGGTCGCGGTAGGGCACGTTGAAGCTCGATCCCGGCGCCACGAGCACGTGACGCCGCTCGAGCAGATCGAGCGCGAAGCGCTGGTCGTCGAAGTCCCCCGACGGAAGCCGCTCGGTGTGCACACGGACGAAGGCGTACATCGCGCCCCGCGGAGGCATGACGGACAGCCATCGGCTGCGGGCTACCGCGGCGAGCACCGCCGCACGCGTGGCGTGCAGCCGCCCACCCGGCTTCGTGAGATCGAAGATCGACTGGTGGCCGCCGAGGGCCGTCTGCACGGCATATTGGCCCGGGACGTTCGAGCAGAGACGCAGTGAGGCGAGGAGTTCGACCGCGTCGATGTAATCGCGTGCGTGCTGGCGCTCACCGGAGAAGACGAGCCACCCCACGCGCAGGCCGCAGGCGCGATACACCTTGCTCAGGCCGCCGAACGTCAGGCAGAGGGCCGCCGGAGCGCCCGCCGCCTGGACGCCCGCGGCGATGGCCGCGGCCGGCACGAACGCCGC
Organism: Planctomycetaceae bacterium; assembly: GCA_046091445.1. GTDB lineage: Bacteria > Planctomycetota > Planctomycetia > Pirellulales > UBA1268 > QWPN01. Next base: position 7,953 of record JBJTBO010000141.1, read on the forward strand.
GTCGTCGTAGAGCATTTCGTCGTAGATCTCGTCGGCACACAGCACGAGGCGGTGCCGGGCGGCGATCTGGACAAACGCCTCGACGACCTCGGTCGGGTAGACCGCGCCGGTGGGATTGTTGGGGTTGATCATCACGACCGCGCGGGTGCGGGCCGTGACGAGCCTCTCGACCTCCGCGGGATCGGGCACGAAGCCGCGCTCGGGACGGCAGGGATAGTGCACCGCCTTCGCGCCGTGGATCACCGCGCTCGCCGTCCAGAGCGGATAGTCGGGGCTCGGCACGAGCACCTCGTCGCCCGGATTGAGCAGCGCGCGCATCGCGAGCATGATCAATTCCGAAACCCCGTTGCCGATGAAGACATCCTCCGCGGTGACGTCCATCACGCCGCGGTTTTGCTGCTGCATCACCACCGCCTCACGCGCCTGGAAGATCCCCTTCTGGTGCGTGTAGGGATCGGCCTGATGCAGATTCGCGACCATCGCCACGCGCATCGACTCCGGCATCCGAAACCCGAAGGCCCCCGGATTGCCGATGTTGAGCTTGACGATCTCGTGCCCCTCGCGCTCGAGCTGCTCGGCACGGCGGGCGAGGGCTCCGCGAATCTCGTAGCGGACCTCGTGGAGATGCTCCGACGCCCGCAGTGGAGGAAGGCTCATGGCTGATGTCCTGCCGAAACTCTACCACGCACGCAGCGGCATCATGGTCGGCCGAGCTGGGCCTGGAGCGCGTCCCAGGCGACCGGCAGCCAGGGGACGGCGTGCGGGAGGCAGCCGCCGTCCCGTGCCTCGCCGTTCTCATGCCCCGCACCCGACTCGTGCGCCGCGAGCGAGCGATCGACGGCGGCTCCGAGGCGTTCGAGCCAGTCGGGCACCTCCACGCCGGAGCCGCTCGCGACGCCGAGGAACGCCTCGGCGCGGGACTCGAGCCGGTCGCCCGCCCCCACGGGTGCCCCGGTCATGAGTTCGGTGACGGCCGGATCGACGAGCGCCTCGAGCTCATCCTGCTCGAGCATCGCGGTGAACGGTCGGCGCACCCTGTCCGATACGCTCGCCAGCCGCACGCTCCAGCGGGCCTCGAGGACGTCGAGCTTCTCCACGAGTCCCGCGGCGGTCTCCCGCGTCTCGTCGCTGAGACGTCGCCGCCAGGCATCGGCCGCCGCGGTCGCGCCGTGCCGTGCGAGCACACGGTGGGCCATGTTCACCGGACGGAGCGTCCAGGCGATCCGGTCGTACTCCGCCTTCACCCTCAGAAAGTCGAGCAGGATGTGGAGGCATTCGCCCCGATCCGACTGGGTGGTGGTCGAGTTCCAGTCGCGGTACTCGGCGTGATTCTCCGCCACGCTTTCCAGCACGAGCCTCACCCGTGACGCCGCCTGTCGCAGCGAGAGCGCGCCCGACGCGAGATCGGCGAGCAGCCGCTCCGGGCGCCGTGCGGATGCGACCACGCCCGATTCACCCGCGTCCCGCTCCGCGAGCTGTTCGAGATGCCGGCGCACGCCGCCGCGCAGGATGCCACGGAGCGACGCCGGCCCGAGCACGTGCTGCGTGAACAGGCCGCCACCGTACCGCTCGACGAAGTCACGAATCACGGTGAATGACCGATCGTCACGGCACCGCTCGAGCACCGACAGCCGCAGCTGACGGGCATGCGTCATCCACGTTTCGAGCAGCCGCGGAACGAGGAGCGAAAGCGCGTCGAGGATGCGCGGCGTCGCGGCATCGGCCGACCCGTCGGCCGTCACGGCGCTGCGCACGATCCGATCGACCAGCGCCGCCGTCGCGCTCTCGAAGACCCGGTCGAACTCGCTGACGCTGGCAGCACCCGGGGGCCGGCGGGCCTCGAGCGCCTTGGCGAGCTGCACGAGCGCGACGGTCTCCGTCACCAGGCCGAGACGCGGGAGGCTCGCCGCGAGCCGTTCGAGCATCCGCTCCCGCGACCGTGCCTGGGCGATGCGATCGGGCCGCCCGCCTCGTGAGAGGGGCACATAGAGCACGGTGCGATCCGCGAGTCGCTCGCGAACAAGGTCGAGTTCCCCGGCTGCTCCGGCGGCGTCACCGGCGAGCAGCGCCGCGAAGAGCCTCCCGACACTGCCCCGCCCATCCGTGCGGACGCGACGGCGGCGGCCGATGTGCCGGTGCGCGGCGAGCGCCCAGAGCGTCTCGGTCGCCTGCACGGCGGCATCGATGAGTCGCTCGGCCGCGAGATCCCGCTGCCAGCGCACGCGGTCGAACTCCGTCGGTGACATCCCCGGCGACGGCTCCTGATCACGTCCCGCGACGACTCCCGCGGCCCGGGTGAGGATCCTGCGCACGTGGCGCAACGACCGCAGCCAGCCCGCGACGGCGTCACGCTCCTCGGCGCTCGGCCGCGATGCCGCGGCGACATCCGCGGCACACCACGAGGTGACCGCGCGATTGACGAGCCGACAGACGCCCGACACGAGCTCCGCGGCGTCCTGCAGCTGCGCCGCGCCCCCGGTCGATTCCCCACCCGGGGCATCGACGTCGATCATGCCGCTGTCGATCCCGTCGTCCGTCGAGTCCCGCCACACCATCGACTCGTACGCGGCCGCCACGCGCTCCTCGCCGCTCGCCGCATCCTCGTCGGGATCGTCTGTGTCACGATCGACCGGTTCCTCCCGGCGCGGTCCGGCAGTTCGTCCTGCCGCGATGGTCTCCACCAGCTCGACGGCACCGCCGACGTTCGCCTCGACCAATTCGAGAAATCGTCGAACCCTCGTGCGGCCGCCCGGTGATGCGTCGACGAGCGCCTGCTCCACCCAACGGGTGGCGACCGACAGCCACACCGGACCGGTCCGTTCGAGCGCCGCCCCCTCGAGGAGCGACGCCCAGTGCACGATCAGGCCACTCGCCCCCTCGAGGTCGCGCTCGCGCACGAGCGCGTCGGCGGCCTCCGCATGCGTGCGGGGCGACGAGAAGCGGGCCACCTCCTGCCGCCAGAACGTCGCCGTGGGGGGCGTTCGTGACTCGCGGCGGCGCGTCAGGGCGGCCACGACCTCCCGTGCCGACGCGGCGATCTCCTCGCCCGAGAGGTGCGGCACACCCGAGACCGTCGTCGTCGCGAACCGGTCCCACCAGCCCCCGAGCCGCGTGAGCGCCGCCTCGGCCCGGGCCGCGACGTCCGCGAGGCCGGCCAGTTCGGCGCTCCGCCACACGGCGGCGTATCCATCGAGGATCGACTCCGTCGTCGCGACAAGATCCTCCACACGCGGATCGGGCAGGCTTTCGCCCCCCGGTTCATGGAGCGGAAACTGCCCCGACATGCCGAGGATGTTCCACGGGTCCACGGTCGCGCCGCAGTCCACCGCGCGCAGCACGAGCGCCGCAGCCGCGTCAAGGTCGTCGAGCGTCTGCGTCCCGGTCGACGCACCGCGGCGGAGCACGCGTCGTGCGGCGACGACGCGGCTCGTGATTCTCGAGAGCATGCGCGCCGAGGCGGCCGGGACGGCCCCGGCGAGTCGCTCCGCCGCCCCAGCGCGTCCCAGCCGGGCGAAGACCGACGCGAGCGCCACGTGCTCCACCTGTCTGGCCCGACGGCCGGCGAGCACCGCATTGATGTGGCGTCGCACGCCGCCGAACGGCTGCCGCATGCGCTTCGCCTCGTCGTCGAGACGGAGTCGATGGTCACGCGGAAGCGTCGTGAGCAGCCAGCGGTAGAACTCGTCGCGATAGCCCGCAATGCGCGGCAGGAGTTCGGCGAGCGGAAGCGCGGCCTGAAACGATCCCGGGCCGTGCCCCGAGAGGCCCGCCGCCATCAGGATCACGCCGGCGAGCACGGCGGCCGACTCCCAGCGCCGCTCGGCATCGAGCCCTGACGGCACCGCTTCCCCGACCGCGGCCGCCTCAGGCCAGGAAAGAATCCCGTCCAGCGTGACCTGCTGCACGACCATGCGGCGGTAGAAGCCCGCCTCGTCGATGCGTGCGGGATCCCAGAGACCGAAGAGGTAGTTGGGCCGACTCGCCGCGGGATGGAGGAAGTCGAACGCGCGGGGGTCGATCGCGAGCTCCTCGAGCAGGGCCGGATCGAAATCGGCCTGCTTGAGCAGGCTCTCCGGTGCGCGGGCCAGAATGTCGATGGCCGTCCGCACGATGTCGGCGTAGCGACCGTGCGCCGCGCCGCACCCGGCGAGGTGGAGCGGGATCGGTCTCACGCGTTCGTGTGCGTAGGGCTCCGACAGCCGCCCGTTCTCGAGCACCGCCACCGGCCTCCACCCGACGTAATCGTTGAGCCTCGCGATCACCCGGCGCGACATGTCCTCCGGGTCGTCTCCCTCGGCACGGCTGCGTTCGGCGAGCAGCGCCTGGGCCATCGCCATCACGAGGAACGGCCGCTCGATGGCTCCGGACGGCTGATGCTCGAGGAGATCGGCGTGAAACCGGCGGTAGGAGGGGAGCAGATGCTCGAAGACGCCCTTCAGGACGGCCCGGGCCTGCGTGGCCTCGCGAAACGCGGGGGACTCACGTTCCAGTTCGGCGAGCCGCCCCCACAGTCTCGCGGCGACGCGGTCGGCCGCGTCGGCGACCTCGGTGACCAGGGGTGCGGCCGGCTCGACGTCCGCGTACAGCGCGTTCATCGCCCGCCACGCGGCCGGGTCGAACGCCCCGGACGAGAAATTGAGATACCCGAGAAGGATCGCGGCTGGGTCGTTCACGTCGTTGACGCCGTCGTCTGCCTTTCGCGGAATACGACCCGCGTCTCCGACCCGGAACAGTCCGTCGCAGGCTGCCGACCGGCACGGCCCCGATCCTACCGTCCGCAGGCGGCGACACCCCAGGGGCGTCACACAGATGGCCTGCGGGGCAAGGCCCGCAGGCGGCGAGGGCCGCACGACCGGCACGGCACATCCGACCGGCCTGATCGATACGACCGATGTCCCGGCGGGCTTTTTTGACGGTCACTGAGCGTGACCTATTCTCGAAACGTCGGCGGCGATTTCCTCCACGTTTTCTCGCACCAGGTGTGGCATGACGCGATCCTGCCGGACGCTCCGAAACGCTCGTGACGGCTGGCTCGGTCCACGGATCGCGGCCGCCCTCGTCGCCCTCTCGGCCGCCGGCTCCCCTGCGAGGGCGACCGTATGCGGCACGGCCGCCGACGAGTTCATCGCCGCCGAGGTGGGGCTCGTGCGCGAATGGATCGTGCAGGTGCCGTTCGATTCCGCGGCCTGGCGGCTCGAGCACGTCGTCGTGGGTCGCGACCTCGTGGTCGCACAGTCCCGCGACGGGGGCGTGGCCGCAATCCAGTCGACAGCCGTCGAGGGGGCGCCGCGACCGGGCAGCGTGCTGTGGCAGGCCCGGATCGGGACGCCGGGCGGGCTGTCGCGGCCGGCCGGCATCGGGCCGCAGACCGTCGCCATCGCCCGTGACCTCGACGTCTACGCGCTCGATCGCGCGAGTGGTCGCGTCGCATGGCGAGAGCAGCTCGGGAGCACCGCCGATGCCCCGCCGTCGATCCTCGGGGACTGGGTCTACGTCCCCATGAGCGGCCAGATCATGCGCATCCCGGTCAATCCACTCCGCACGCCATCCGCTTCTCCCGCTGCCGACCAGAAGGCGAAGGATGAACCCGGTGGACGCGGTTCACGCCGTGAGCGGACGGCAGGCAAGCTCGCGCCCGAGCCGCTTGTGCGAAAGTCCATCTCGAGCGGTGGCCACGTCGATACTCCCGTGAATGGTGACGAGAACGCCATCATCTGGACCACAACGGGCGGGCAGATCGTCGCGCTCGAACGTGTGGCAGCGGGCTGGAATCGCTCGGAATACGAACTCGGGGCCGCGCCGGTCGGCGCTCCGGCGATCCGCGGCAGGAGCGGGTTTGCGGTGATTGGGAAAGATGCCTCGACGCCCCCCACCCTCACCCGCATCGACCTCCTGACGACGGGCGGACAGCGGCTGCGGGCGGCATGGTGGTCCCCGCTTCCCGATCGACCCGATCAGGGCCCATTCGTCTCGGGGGACACCGTGGTCGTGTCACTCGGCCCCTCGGGGCTCGCCGCGTATTCCGCGGAGACCGGCGAACCTTTGTGGCGCTCCTGCGTCGTCGGCACCATCGTGGCCGTCGGCGGGGAACGGGCGTGGGTGATCGACGAGGTCGGCAGGCTCTCCGGAATCGATATCGCGTCGGGAGTCGCCCGGGAATGGCTCCCCCTCGGCTGCCTGACGGTCCCGGTGATCAACACCGTATCGGACCGGCTCGTGCTGGCCTCGCCGACCGGTCTCGTGGTCTCGCTCGCCCCGGTGCGTCCGGCCACAGAGCCCGCGCCCGCCGTTGAGGAGCCCGCGTCACCGGCACCCGACGCTACCGATCCCGCGGATCCCGCGGCGGAACCCGCTGCCGCGGATCCTGACACCACGCCTCCGTGAGCCTCGCATAGAGGAGTGCATCGTGCCGCACCAGCCGATGCGGATCCTGGAAGAAGCACTCACTCGCGACGGCGAAGAACTCCGC
>JBJTBO010000142.1:0-4540 GCA_046091445.1 Planctomycetaceae bacterium
CGTCTGATCGCGCATGGTGGCGAGCGTACCCGAAGTCGCCCGCCACCATGCGCGATCAGACGATTCCCGCGGCACCGCCGCCTGACGACGAACGGGCGGCCGCCCGCTGGTGGCTTGAGCACGTGTACGCCGGCGACGACGCGGTGCAACTGACGCCCCGGGCGGTCGTCACCGGCATGCTCATCGGCGGCGTGATGTCGATCTCGAACCTCTACGTCGGCCTCAAGACCGGCTGGGGCCTCGGCGTCACGCTCACCGCGTGCATCATCGCCTACGCCGTCTTCCGCTTCCTCGAGCCGCTCGTGCCGGCCTGGCGCGACCGGCCGTTCACGATCCTCGAGAACTACACGATGTCGAGCGCGGCGAGCGCGGCCGGCTACATGTCGAGTGCCGGCCTGGTCTCGGCGCTGCCGGCCCTCTACCTGACGACGGGCCGGCTCATGGCGTGGTGGGAAATCATGCTCTGGCTCGGCGCGCTGTCGATGCTCGGCGTCTTCATGGCGATCCCGCTCAAGCGGCAGCTCATCAACATCGACCAGCTCCCCTTCCCCACCGGCATCGCGACGGCCGAGACGCTGCGCAGCATGCACACCGCGGGCACGGAGGCGGTCGCCAAGGGCCGCGCGCTCTTCACGGCCGGGATCGTCGGCGGCCTCGTCGCGCTCTGGCGCGACCTCTTCGCCCAGGTGAAGTGGGTGGCACCGTACGCCTTCCCGGCTGTCATTCCCTTCCTGCCCACCGCCCTCGGGCGCGACCTGCTCACTCGCTTCACGATCGGGATCGAGGGCTCGCTCATCATGGTCGCGGCCGGCGCGATCATGGGGCTGCGGGTCGCCGCCTCGATGCTCGTCGGCGGCATCATCTGCTACGGGATCATCGGCCCGATCCTCGTCTCCCGGGGCATCGCCGAGCCGGGCTATCGAGGCATCGTCTCGTGGGTGCTCTGGCCCGCGACCGCGATGATGGTGACGTCGGGCCTCCTGTCCTTCGCGCTCAAGTGGCGCACGGTCGTCCGCGCCTTCGGCGGCCTCGCCACCCTCGTGGGCCGTCGTGCCGACGCGATGGACGATCCGCTCGCCCGGGTCGAGGTGCCCGGCTGGTGGTTCGCGACCGGGACGCTCGTCTTCGGCACGGCCTGCGTCGTCCTCGGCGAGATCCTCTTCGGGATCACGTGGTGGATGGGGGTGGTGGCCGTGCTCCTCACCTTCCTCCTGTCGATCGTCGCGGCCCGAGCGACGGGTGAGACCGACATCACCCCGATCGGCGCCATGGGGAAGATCACGCAGCTGGTCTACGGTGCGATCGCCCCCTCGAACATCACCACGAACCTGATGACCGCGTCGATCACCTCGGGGGCGGCGTCCCACGCCGCCGACCTGCTCACCGACCTCAAGAGCGGCTACCTGCTGGGGGGCAACCCGCGGAAGCAGACGCTCTCCCAGCTCTACGGCGTGGTGGCCGGCACGCTCGTCTCCGTGCCTGCCTACCTCTTCGTCGTCCAGGCCCATCCCGAGCGGCTCGGCACCGCGGCCCTGCCCGCGCCGTCGGCCAAGGTCTGGGAGGGTGTCGCCCGCCTGCTCGCCAAGGGCCTCGACAGTCTGCCGGCCGGAGCCCGGGAGGCGATGCTCGTGGGGGCGCTGATCGGCATCGTGCTCACGCTCCTGGAGACCTTCGCGCCTGAGCGGCTGCGTCCGTGGATCCCCTCCACGACCGGACTGGGGATCGCCGGCGTCATCCCGGCCTTCAATTCATTCGCGATGTTCGCCGGAGCGCTCGTCGCCTTCATCGTGGCCCGGCGCGCGCCGCAGGCCGCCGAGCGCACGATCGTGCCGGTCTCCAGCGGGCTCATCGCCGGCGAATCCCTCGTGGGCGTGGGCATCATTCTCGCCGTCGAGGTCACCCGGCTGCTCGGCGCCTTCGGCTGAAGCCTTCGCCAGACGGCCCAAAGTGCCGTGGCGGCCGCGGTGCCCCGTCTGTTATTCCCCCTTCCGATCGCCGATGCCCGTGCGGCCGCGTCCTGCCCGGCCGACGGACGTCGGGACCCATGACGGCCGCGGCGCGCGGGCGCTCCCGCCGATGCAGCCTCGGTGAACGACCGGACCATGCTCGTCTCTCACAAACACCGCTTCGCCTTCGTGCATGTGCCCAAGACCGGCGGCTGCAGCATCTCGCAGGCACTGCAGCCCTATGGCGACCGCGTCATGCGCTTCTGGATGAACCGCTGGCTCGACCGCATCGGCATCCACGTCAATCACTACGCGCCTCCCGAGATGAAGAGGTTCCGGCTGCACACCCCGGCCGACACGCTCCGCCGCCAGCTGCCGGCGGACGACTTTGCCCGACTCTTCAAGTTCGCGTTCGTGCGCAATCCCTGGGACCTGCTCGTCTCCTACTTCCACTACCTCGTCAGCTCGCCACGGCACCATCGACGCGCCCGCGCGACCGGGCTCGCGTCCTTCGAAGGGTACGTCGACTACGAACTGCGGCGCGACAAGATCTCGCAGAGCCGGATGCTCTGCGACCGGCACGGCAGGCTGCTCGTCGACCACGTGGCCCGATTCGAGTCGCTGCACGAAGACTTCGATCGCATCTGCGGGTGGCTCGGCGTGCCGGCGACGCTACCCCACGTCAATCGCACCGTCGCCCACGATCGCCGCGACTACCGCACCTACTACACGCCCCGCCTCGCCGCCCGCGTGGCCGAACATTTCGCCGAAGACATCGAGCGGTTCGGCTATCTCTTCGAGGGCGGGTGGCAGTCAGCCGCCGCGTGACCGAACGGGTCGATAGCAGGTTCGGGTTGTCTCTAGCGACGCGGCGTTGATCCAGGCGGGAAGGCGAAGGGGGTCGGCGCACGCTCGACGAGCGTGTGGCCGCCGCGGCCACCGCGAGGAGATTTTTGCCGCCCCCGAGCCGGATCTCCACGGACACCGGATGCGTTTCAGTCGCGAGGATCGGCGAAGGAACCCGGCTCAGCGTTCCGCCTGCGGCGGCGACACGTCCGACGGAACGCCGAGCAGCGCCCGGCCCCGCGCCAGATGCTCGCGCATGACCGGCGAGCGGCTGGCCTCCGGCACGCGCTCGAGGAGTTCGACCGCCTCGGTCGGCCGCCCCGCGTCGAGGTAGCAGGCCGCCAGGTTCGTGACGCTTTCGAGCCGGTGCGGATACCGCGACGCCGCGACGGAGAGGCACTCGATCGCGTCGTCGGTGCGCCCTGTCGTCGCGTAGAGGATGCCGAGGTTGTTGAGCACGACGAGACGATTCGGGTGGTGACGGCGGGCCTGTTCGAGGCACGCGATGGCCTCGTCCGCCGCGCCCGACCGCATGTGCGCCGCACCCTCGAGAAACGCGACCGGGGTACCGAACGGGTCGAGCGTGCGCCACGGCGTCGCGGCACCGCGGGCCAGACGCACCGCGTCGTCCCACCTGCCCGCCTCGAGCGCCGCGCGGGCCCCCACGGCGGATCGCTCCTGGGAGATCGCCACGGTCGTCCAGGCAAGGCCACACGCCGTGGCGACGATCCCCGCGTTCACGACGCCCCAGACGAGACCGGACGGCGGACCGGACGCGCTGGTTGCCGGCACGTCGCCGCATCCGTCGAGACCGACCACGGCCGGTTCGGGCCCGTCTCCCCACGTCGGCTCACGTCGTGCCGCGTGGAGGGGATCACCCGCAGCCCGCGCCGCGACCTCCCGCCGCAGGACCGTGGCCGCCGCCAAGAGCACGGCGAGCGTCGCCTGATGGCTGATCCGTTCGAGCGGAAAATCGAAGCACGAGGCGACGAGGTAGGTCCCGATCGACATGAGCAGGAGCACGGCGAGTCCCGCATCGCGCGGAGACACCGCGACTCGCAGGACCGTGACGATCGACGCGAGGGTGGCCGCGAAGATCCCGATGAAAGCCGCCAGTCCCAGCACCCCCTTCTCCGCCCACACCTGCAGGAAGTCGTTGTGCGGCCGGGACCAGTCGTCGGTGTGCAGCCTCGCCAGATCGGCACCGGGCGTCGCGTAATATTCCTGGATGCGGATCGGGAAGTTGCCGGCGCCGACTCCGACGAGCGGATGATCGGCGATGAGGTGTGTGGTGAGCCACCAGATCACCGTCCGGCCTCCGTCGCTCGGGCGGCCGTCCGGATTCGCGACGCCGATGCTGCGCAGCCGCGCCATGATCGGATGATCGGGACTCGCGAGTGAACCGCAGGCCGCGATCCCGCAGGTGATTCCCACCGTCCCCGTGACCATGACGTTCCGCAGGACCCGCCCGATCCCCAGTCGCTCCCGCACGCGCCACGCCACCGCCAGCGCGACGAGTGCGGATGCGGCGAGCGCGACCCAGGCGGACCGCGACTGCAGCACGATGACGAGCGCCAGGGACGCGACACCCGCCAGCGCCCCGGCCCCCCGCCACGCGCCACGGAGCAGACACGCCGCGCCAAGGCAGCCGGGCAGGACGAGGACGAGGTAGCTCGACAGGTGGTTGATGTTGCCCATCCGGCCCGACACGTCCTCGATCCACCGTCTCCCCGGCACGTTGATCCCAT
>JBJTBO010000143.1:0-9199 GCA_046091445.1 Planctomycetaceae bacterium
GGTAATGGCGTGATCCACGTGATCGATTCCGTCATCCTCCCCTGAGTGAGCGACTGATCAGAGTCTTTGAGCCCAAGCAGCACGCCCCGTAGGACCACCGGTTCTGCGGGGCGTCGCTGCATATGGCCTAGGTTTGGGCAAGCGCGGCAGGTCCCGGCGAAACCCGCTGATGCAAGCAAGGCCGCCCACAAGGGCTTCCGAGCGTCCGCGGTCGAGGCGCGGTCGTCACGGCAACTCCGCAATCCGGATGTCGTGGAAGAGCACCTTCTTCCACGGCGCGTGAGCCTGCAGGCCCACGCCCCCCGCCTCGGGAAACTTTGGGTCGATCTGCTTGATCGGGTAGCGATCCACGGTCGGTCGTCCGTTGAGCCAGGTGGAGACGACTCCGTCCTCAACCCTGATGGCGAGGTAGTTCCATTGCCCCGCCGGATTGTCCATGCGGGTGATCGGACGGATCACCTTGCCAAGCTCGGTGTAGTACCTGGTCTTGCCGTCAGGGGCGGTGGCCATCTTCGCCGAGACGTGGAGCACGCCCCAGAGACCAGAGCCCCACGCGTGCTCCCAGATATCAGCCTGCCAGGGATGCACGCCCCGCAGGTAGACGCCTGAGTTGATCGAGTCGGGATTCGGATCGGCGAACAGGAACTCGAGTCGCAGGTCGTAGTTGCGATAGTCCTTCTTGCGCGTGGCGATGCTCGGGCCCGGTCCCTCGAGCGTCCAGAGCAGGCCGTCCCGCTTCCAGTGCGCGTCGAGCGGTCCGTTCCCGCCGTACCCCGGATAGACCTCCCATTCGTCGATGTTCATGAGGCTCCGGAAGCCGATCTCGCGAATCCTCACGGTGCGGATCTCGAGCGGCCCCTTGAAGACGCGGAAGCCAACGGAGCCCCGCCGCGGCACGTGGTCGGTGCAACTCCAGGCCTCCCTGTTGTTGCAGTGCAGCGAGAACGTCGTCCCCGTGGCCAGGATCCTCCAGGAGTTCCACTCGCCCACGGGATTCTGCAGCTCAGGCACCGGCTTCCGCGCGCTGCCACCGCCGCCGATGCTGCCGGTGGCGCTGGCGTTGTACAGGCCCTCGCCGCGGTCGTTCTCCTGCGGGCCGCCGGCGAGGTGCTTCGTGATCCGGATCGGGTCGGCGTCGAGCATCCGACCGGCATGGACGTAGAAGTCGGCATCGACCGCGTCGGTGGCGGCCCGCCATTCGAATTCAAGTTCGAAGTCACCGTAGTCCCACTGTGAGGCGAGGATGGCCTTGGGATCACCCGTGCCAACGATGACGCCGTTCTCGATCCGCCAGGCAGCCGGGATATACCGCGGCATCGCCGCCTCGTCGCCAAACCTCCAGCCCGTGAAGTCAGTGCCGTTGAAGAGCGGCACGAAGGTCTTCGTGTCGGCCACGGCGGTGGCCATCCGGCCACTCCCGAGAAACGCGCAGGCGGCTGCGACAAGGGCGGCTCGTACGACTGGGCGGCTGCGGATGTCCACTGGCTGGCGATCTCCTCACGTCGAGCCGTGGCAGCCGCACCCGCCGGTGCCACAACCCTCGAGGCGGCGCTGAGCCAGCCGTTTCTCGAGCGCCAGCGACGTGGGGGTGATCGAGAGGCCTCCAAGGGCCGTGCAGCGGAGTTCCCGCGGCATCTGCCCGGCCACGCGGCTGGCCGTGCCCACCACCTCGTCGAACGGGATCACGGCATCGAACCCCGCCAGGGCCATGTTGGCGCAGCACAACGCATTGGCAGCCGCCATGACGTTCTTTCCGAGGCAGGGCACCTCGACCCGGTTGCCCACCGGGTCGCAGATCAGGCCGATCATGCTTTGGAAGGCCATCGAAGCCGCCGCGAGCGACTGCGTGAGTGAACCCTCGGCCAGCGTGACGATCGCGGCCGCCGCCATCGCGGCGGCCGACCCGCCCTCGGCCTGGCAGCCACCGACTTCCGCCGCAAACGACCACGGCGTGGCGATGAACACCCCTACGAGTCCCGCTGCAAGCAGTGCCCTCGCCATGGCCTCCTCGTCGAGTCGCATCTCCTCCGCGAGCGTGATCACGGCGGCGGGCAGGGCCGCGCAGGCACCGGCGGTGGGGGCGGCCACGATCACGCCCATGGAGCTTTTCACCTCCATCAGCGCGGTCGTCGCCAGCACGATCTTGTTGAGGACATGGTCTCCGACGAGCCGGCCGGTGGCCAGCGCCCGAGCGAATCCCGGGGCCTGGGCTGGAAGCACGCGGTCGTCGTACGACGTGCCCGCGATGCCCTCCGCAATCGACCGCCGGAGGATCCGCACGATGTCGACCATCATCGCGGTCACCTCGCGGTCCTCGAGACCTCCGCGCTGCATCTCGTACGCGACCGCGTGCTGCCATAGCGGCACGCCGCGACCTGCATCCTCGGCGAGGAGTTCCGCGCAGGAAGCGAACGGCACCCGTACATCCCTGGGGGTGCGCACGGGAAGAACCGGGGCGAGCTGGTGCACCCTCCGTATGCCTGGCCCGAGCGCCGCGACGGCCGCATCGCCGAGCATCGCCTGCGAGCGTGCCCGCACGAGGCAGCCCGAGGCGTTCTCGAGGATCTCGGCATGATCGACGGCCGCGACCGATTCGAGGTGGACCTTGATGCCTTCGGCGCGAGGCCTCGCCGCGTCGCCGGTCACCACCAGAAGGGTCTCGTGGCAGTCGCCATGGAGCGACAGGCCCCAGCCATCGATGTCGATCACCTCGATCATCCCGCCACCGGTGGAAATGGCACGCAGCGAGTGCGTCTGGCCGGCTCGCGCGAGGCGCAGCCGGTAGGTGTTCGGATGAGGATCGCCGACATCCACCGTCTCGAACCGAAGGCTCGCACCCTCGGTCGCCAACGACTCCGCCGAACCAGGCAGCCGTGGATCGGCCGCATCCCAGCCGAGCAGGCCGCCGCAGAGCCCCATGTCGGAACCTTGGGTGTCATGCGTGGTCGGCAGTGAGCCCGCGCGGTCAAACTCGACGAGCACCTCCTCGGGGGTGCCGCCGACGAGGTCGCGGGCGAGTCGGCCGATCCGCAGTGCCGCGGCGCAGTGCGAGCTCGAGGGCCCGCGCATCACCGGGCCGATCACGTCGTTGAAGATGCTGACGATCATGCGCGGATTCCCGGGCCGGACGTACGCGACACGGTCACTTCCTGCCGGGCCAGGCATCCCACCAGGATCGGAACTGTGCCCACTGCTGCTCGAGAAAGGCGGCCTGACTCGCGTTCAGGGCATCGGTGGGATCGAAGTGACAGGCGTATGCAGAGTGGCCTTCGAGCACCATCAACCGCTTGTAGTAGAGCACGAGGTCGGGACCTTCGTCGTACTTGGAGAGGACCGCCAGGGCGGCATCGAGTTCGGCCGCCAACGAGCGAGCGGCGCCGTCGCCACGTGCCGCGAGGCGGCAGAGCTCCACGAGCCGCAGCACGGGGCGGGGCAGGGCGTTGCCCACGCCGGTGATGGCTCCGACCGCACCGCACCGCACGATGCCGTGGAAGACCTGCGTGTCGACGCCGACCATCAGCGAGAGCCCTGGATCGCCGCTGGTGATCTGCTCGGCCGCGTACGTCAGGGCGTCCGCCCCGCCGAACTCCTTGAAGCCGACGAGATTCGGGAACTCCCGACGCAAATCGAAGAACAGCTCGGCCCGTGTCTCGAACCCGTACGCGGGACTGTTGTAGATGACCGCCGGCAGCCCGTCCGCGGCGCGAAGGATGCCCGCGAAGTGATGCCCCTGGGCCGTGGGCGAGGCACCGCGGGAGAGGACCCTCGGGATCACCATCAGTCCGGCCGCCCCGACCCGGCGGGCGTGTGCCGCATGGGAGGCGGCGAGCCGGGGGTTCTGTGCGCCCGTGCCGACGACGACGGGAAGACCCGCCTTCACGAGCCGTGCCACCCCTTCCTGACGCTCCTCGTCGGTCAAGAGTGGCCAGTCGCCCATCGAGCCGCAGTACACGACGGCGGACATGCCGGTGGCGATCAGCTCGCTCGCCGTGGCGACGAGGACGTCGAACAACGGTTCGCCGTCTGCACTGCATGGCGTCATGAGTGCGGGCATGCAGCCATGGAAGACGTTCACGTGCGGCAGGGTCCCATGGAGGTGGCGCGGCGGCGTGGTCAGCCGAGGATCGGCAGCGGCCTGCCGCCGTCAAGCAGCTCGTAGGGGCGGCCGAGCGGGTCGGTGGTCCACAGATCGTGGATTCCCATCGCGCCGTACACGGTGCGGGCCACGTCGGCCGGCTCGACGCCAGGTCCGGCCGGATATTCGGCGCGGGCGTCGGTGGCACCATGGACGGTGCCGCCACGGATTCCGCCGCCGGCCAGCACCACGCTCATGCAGGCCGTCCAGTGGTCGCGGCCGGCCCCGCGCGGTCCTCCCGAACGCGGATCGCCGATCCGCGGCTTGCGGCCCATCTCGCTCGTGACCAGCAGCAGCGTCGAGTCGAGAAGGCCGCGCTCGTGCAGGTCCTCGACCAGTGCCGAGAAGACGCGATCGAACTCGGGCAGGAGGTTCTCGCGGAGACAGGCGAAGTTGTTGGCGTGGGTGTCCCAGCCACCGCCGCTGGCACACTTCTTCGCCACGACCTCGTCGTACTCCGACCAGAAGACGGTGATGAAGGGCACCCCCGCCTCGACGAGCCGACGCGCCATGAGCAGGCTCGTGCCGTTGAGCGTCGCGCCGTAGCGGTCGCGCACCCGCGCCGGCTCGGCGGCGATGTCGAAGGCGCCGGCCGTGCCGGCGGCGGCGAGCAGCTCGAACGCCCGCTGCTGCTGCCGTGTGTAGCCGCCCACCGATGCCTCGTCATCGATTCCACGACGCAGGGACTCGAGGTCAGCGAGCAGCCGCCTGCGGTCCTCGAGACGACGGACGCCGTCGGCTCCGACCACGAGGTCAGGCACGGTGAATGACATCGGCTCGGCGAACGAGCCCTGCAGCAGAAACGGATCGTGCTCACGCCCGAGCCGTCCGGCGAACTGCCCAGGCCGCGTGTAGGGCGGACGGCTCGGGTGGTAGGGAAGCGTGAAGGTCTGCGGCAAAACCCGGTGCCGCGGGTGTTTCATTCCCACGACGCACGCCATCGACGGCCAGTCGCCCGGCAGCGGCCGGCGGTCGTTGCCCTGCGTGCGGAACGTGAGGTCGGGGGCATGGCCGGTGAGGTTGTAGTAGTAGCCGGCGTGGTGGTCGCCGGTGGCCCGGCCGCCGTCGGTGACGCCGTGGACGAGTGCGAGGTGGTGGGCCTGCCGGGCCAGCTGCGGCATGTGCTCGCAGATCGTGACCCCATCGGCGGATGTCGCGATCGGGCGGAACTCACCGCGAAACTCCCCCGGTGCCTCCGGCTTCATGTCCCACATGTCGATGTGGGACGCGCCGCCACAGAGGAAAAAGAGGATCGTGGACTTCGCGGGGCCGCCGATCACCCCCGCCGCGTGCGCGGTGCCGGAAACGCGCGTTGTGGCCGGTCCTTTGTCTCCAAGCCCCAGTCCGGCGGCCGCGGTGGCGGAGGCTCGCAGGACCGTCCGTCGCGAGCAGCGGCCCGGACCAGGTCTGCCGAGGGCGGCCGCGTCAAAGAGGCCGCGAGGTCCACCTGCAGAATGATCGCGCATGGCCTCCGCCCTCCCGTCGTCCGCCGAACAACCCGGGAACCGTCCGTCCTTCGACCCGCTCTCCGATCTCGACAGACTACGGCGATACCGGCCGCCGTCGCAACCGATGCAGGACGGGGCCGACCTGGCCCTGCGGAGTTCGATTCCGAAACGCCTTCGTGCCTGCGCGGGTCGCGGTGCCGATCAATCACAGGCCACGACGACCACCGTCGAGGGCGGTGAACCTGCACTTCAGCGATCGGGCACGGTGATCGTAAACGTCTTCTCACCCGGACCGTGACTGAAGAAGCCGTCCTGGTTCCAGGGAGCCTGTTCTTTTTCTGGCGGCGAGGAACGGTCGAAGGAGGCGGTCAACTCATAGGTCCGCTCGGCCGTCGCCCGATACGTGTAGGGAGCGCCAGTGACGGGATCGACGATGTTCCCCACGAACGTGCCCGGGTCGGACTGCAGGTCCTCCAGCGTTTTGGGAAGCGCGGTGTGCCGCGCGTGGTAGTTCTCGATCGACCGCTGGATCGCCCGCAGGTCGTCCACGCGCTGCTCATCGAGCCGAAGCCGTCGGGCCTCCAACGGGTTGCCGAGGAGCATGAGGGCGGTGACGAGGCAGGCAAGCGACACCGCCGCACCACAGCGGCCGAGCGAGGCGCGCCAGGGTGGCGGTGGGGGAAGCGACCGTCCCGCGGTTCCCGTCAGGGACTCCTCCCGCCCCAGATCGCTGGCATACCAGAGGTAGACCCCGCCTGCGATGAGCAGCACCACCGCCGCCCGCAGGAGAAACCGCAGCGTGGCGTCACCCTGGAGGAACCAGATCACGACGCAGACCAGGTCGCCTGCCATGACGAGCGCCGTGACGAGCAGCGTGAGGTACGCGAGGAACCGATAGACAGGGGTCAGCCGCGCGATCGGATTGCGAAGCACGTCGTGGGCGATCGTGCGGTGGACGAGGAACAGGATCGGGAGCGACACGATGAGCGTCGCGACGGCCCAACGGAGGGTCGATTTGCCCATGAACTCGCGGTCGAGCGGCAGCGGCAGCCAGCGGGCGATGAGCACGAACAAGACGGCGCCGACGGCGAACGCCGCGTTGTAGAGCGACACCATGGCGACGAGGTGCAGAAACGCGTCGCGCGGGGAACTCGAGACCCGCTTGCGGGGCACGGGGACGGCCAGTGGCGACTCGGCGAACGCGTCGAGCGCGAGCGACACCTCGCGGTCGGACCAGCCCGCCTGGACCAATTCACGGCTGATGTCGGACCGGGGGATGCCGCGGGCCAGGCATTTGCGGACGAAGGTCACGAGATGGTCGGGCGCGGCGGCCATGAGGAATCTCCGGACCGGGGGGATCGAGAAACGATACTGCGTCTGTTGACGGCGGTTGAAAACGGCGGCGGCATCAGGCTCGAGTGGTCAAACCCGCTGACGCCCCGCCAGCCAATCCCCGCGGAGAGCCTCTTCCCATAAATCGGGGACGGGAGCGGATCACGCCGTGCCGATCCGAGCAGGTGTCGCGAAAAGAGGTCCGTCCCCTTTCCGCTCGGCTTGCTGTCTGCGCACTATAGACCACCATTCAGCCATGGTGTCGCTCACGATCAAACTGCCGCTCGCCGTAAAACAGCGGCTCGAACGCGAGGCCCGTCAGTCGGGGAAGCCTGTTTCTGCGCTCATCCGCGAAGTTGTTTCGGCCCGGTTGCGGAAATCAACCACCGGGGGAAGCCTCTACGACCGGACGCGGGATCTCTGCGGCGCGGGTGCCAGCGGCCGGCGGGATCTCGCGACGAATCGTGACATCATCCGGGGGTTTGGTGAGTGAAACGGGTCATCGTCGACACCGGGCCGCTCGTCGCCTACTTCGACCGTGATTCGGAGTTTCACGACTGGGCTCGCGAACGATTTCAGGAATTGGCCGATCCCCTGATCAGCTGCCAGCCCGTGTTGACCGAGGCGCTGTTCATCCTGAAGCGGGGCGGGATCGACCCCGGTTTGATCCTGGCACTCGTCGAACGTGGCGATCTGATCTGTGATTTCGACGTTCGTGGTGAGATTGCATCCCTGCGTCGGCTGCTCAGGAAATACCGCGACCTCCCGGCGACGCTCGCGGACGTCTGCCTGGTCCGCATGAGCGAGATCCATGGCGACTGCGCCGTGTTGACGCTCGACAGCGACTCTCGGGTCTATCGGAAAAACGGACGTCAGGTGATCCCGGTGATCTCGCCGTCGTGAGCGTCGGCGGATCAATCGGTGACGGAAGCGGATTGCCGTCCCCCGTCGCCGATTGTCCGGAGCCGCTACGCGAGCTGATCGCCGTAGCGGCGGCGCACTTCCTGTTGAGGGCCGTCGGGAACGGCGGCGCGGGGGCCGTGTCGCGGCGGTCCAAAATGGCGGCGCACAACCGTGCAGTTCTTTGCGAGGGGACGATCGGGTCGGCAGCCCCGATCACCCCCCTTTCAGAGAGAGGCACAGGAGTGCACAGCGACATGGAGATCTGGAGCGAGATACGACGTGAGGTGCTGACCGGGGCCTTGAGCAAGCGGGCTGCGATCGTGAAGTACAAGGTCGGCTGGCACACCCTGAAAAAGATGCTGGCGCACGACGAGCCGCCCGGGTGTCGGCAGGCGAAGCAGCGACCCAAGCCGAAGCTCGATGTGTTCCTGCCGCTCCTCCGGCAGATGCTGGAGGACGACGGCAAGGTGCCGACGAAGCAGAAGCACACCGCACGCTGCATCTTCGAGCGCGGAGAACGAGTCGTGCCGGCCTATGCGGTATCCTCAGTCGGGGTCATCGTCGCTGCGCCCCGTCCTTCGTGACTGATCGAATTGCCGAGCCATGCGTCCGCGAATCTACGTCGATACGTCGGTGTTTGGCGGCTGCGAGGACGTCGAGTTCGTCGGGCATTCGCGTCGTCTGGTCGCCGCCATGGTCGCAGGGGACTATTCGATGGTGATCTCCGAGGTGACGCTGCTGGAACTGGAGAGGGCCCCGACAGCCGTTCGGGCACATCTGGAGCGCGTCCCGGAGTCGCTCGTGGAGGTGCTGGCGCTGGATGCCGAGGCCGAGGCGCTGGCCGCCGAATACATTCACGATGGGGCTGTGGGAAAGAATGAGCGGGCCGACGCGCTTCACATCGCACTGGCTACGGCGGCCCGGGTCGATGTCCTCGTCAGTTGGAACTTCAAACACATCGTGAACCTGCGTCGGATTCACGCCTTCAACGCGGTAAACTTGAAGCAGGGCTATCCGGTCCTTGAAATCCGGAACCCTCGGGAGGTGGTCGGCGATGAGTGAGAAGCACACGCATCAGGAAACCGCGGTCGAGCAGATGCGCCGCGTTCGTGACCAACTCAACCGGGAGATCGAGGCGACATCAGGCAAGGCGCTGCTCGACCAGATCAGCGGGTATCGGTACAGCAGTCCGTTCCTGCAGCGTTTGGCATCGAAGGCCGCAGGAAAGACCGAAGAGTCAGGCACGACGTCCGGCAGTCGTTGATCGCGGACGGTACGCCATTCTCGTCGTCAGCCACCCCCTCTCCGCCGCCGAAAGGATAGCCCGATCAACGGCTCTTCCTCAAAGGTCTTCCGGCTGATGAGCGACTCGTGAGCCTCG
>JBJTBO010000144.1:0-13376 GCA_046091445.1 Planctomycetaceae bacterium
GCCAGGTGGCGATCGAGGCGATGATCACCTCGACATACATCCCCGCCGCCCCGATCGCCGCCCGCTTCCACTTGTTGGGCAGCATCCAGCTGTCGGAGACGTCGCAATAGAGGCAGGGCGTGAGCACGAGGAGCATCATCCCCATCTCGTGGCACTCGCCGCCGTAGTGCTTGCACGAGAGCCCGTGCCCGAACTCGTGGAGGATCTTCGTGACGGCCAGCGCGATCGCCAGATAGAGCCAGTTGCCGGCGGCGAAGAACTGGTGGAACTCCGGCAGCTTGGCCCGGAAGACGTCGAAGTTCACGAGCACGAGCAGGACGGCGCTCGCCACGAAGAACATCGCCGCCACGATCGCCGGGGGCGAGAAGAGCCAGCCGAACCACGGGTCGATCCGCTCGAGGATCCGGTCGGGGTCGATGCCGCGGAACCGGAGCGACATGATGTTCGAGAGCCAGGCGATCCACTGCTTCCAGATCCGCTGCCGCCGGCGTTCGAAGAGCTGCGGCCCCTGCCCCGGCCGGTCGCCGGTGACGAGACCGCTGCGGTGGAGGGTCGAGACGAAGCGGGCCAGTTCCTCGACGGTGATGCGCCGCGGAGGAAACTGCGCCTCGAACCGCTCCTTGAGCTGCTCGAGGCTCCGCTGGCCGTCGAGCATGTCGAGGAGCGCGTATTCCTCCGGGCGGAAGCGGAAGTAGTGCAGCGCGATCGGATCCTTGACGACCCACCAGGCCTGCCCCTGGTAGACCTGACGCGTGACGTCGAGGTCGCCGCGCCGGCGCAGATTGACCGGCCGCGTGGTGCTCGAGCGAAAGGCGTCGGCGGTGGCCCTGGGATCCCTGCCGGCGGGGACGGTCGGGCGGCCCGCTACCGAGCGGCCGTGGCCTCGCGGCGGACGGGTGCGAGCGGCTGCTGCCGTGCGTGGACCGTCATCGTGGCGGTCTGGCCCGCACGCAGGAGCCACTGCTGGGACGAGGGTGCCTTGCGGTTGTCCACCTCGGCGAAGACGCGGTAATCACCGCCGCTCTCGACCAGCGGGCTGACGAAGACGATGCGGCCGGTGAACGATTCCCGGGTGTCTCCCGCGAGCGGCACCTCGACGGTCACCGGCCGGTCGCGCACCTGATCCGGGCCCCACTTGGCCGCATCGACGTAGCCCTCGACGCGCAGCCGATCGGTGCGCACGATCCGGGCGAGCGGGTCGCCAGGCTGCATCCACTCGCCGAGGTGCGGGAAGACCTGCACCACGACCCCGTCGATCGGCGACGTGATCAGCCGACGCTGGATCGAGTGGCCGGCCGCCTCCACCTCGACTCCCTTCGATACGGCCGCGAGCTTCGAGACCCGCTGTTCGAGGTTCGCCTGCTCGATCTGGAGGTCGGCCTTCTCCACGTTGAGACGGAGCCGGTTGATCTCGACCTCCGTGACGCTGCCCGGCACCCGGCGGGCGGCCTCGAGCGCCTTGTCGAGTTCGGCCTGGGCGACCTTCAGCGACGCGACCGAAAACCGCACGTCCACGTCGCTCTCCGACTTGGCGACCGCCTGGTCGTGCTCGGCCTCGGCCCGCCGCTTCTCCATCCGCGGCTGGTCGTCGTCGATCCTCGCGATTTCGTCCCCCTTCGACAGCGAGTCTCCCTCGCGGAGCGGCAGCTCCACGAGCACCCCGGACTCCCGGGCCGGGATCTTCGCCTCCTCGATGAGCGAGACCAGACAGCGCTCGAGCACCGGCTCCGCGTCATCCGCCGCCTCCGGCCTGCCGGCAGCCACGAGCACGAGCGCGCCTGCCGTCGTCAGCCACCGGATCGATCGCATCTCGCTCGCCATCGCTTCTCCTCACCAGAGCCGGAACAGCACCTGCGTCTGGATGAACGACAGGACATCGTGGAACCACACGTAGCCGAGCGCCCGCCTGCCGCAGGCGATCCGTGCCGTGACGCTCGCGCCCGGCCCGAGGTGCTCCTTCTCATGCCGCGTCGGGTCGATCGTGACCCGCACGAGCACGGTGTTGCCCTCGTCGCCCCGCACCTCCGCCTGCTCGTGGATCTCGCGCACCACCCCGTGGTGCCGTGTGCCCGGATCGGTGGCGAGGATGTAGTCGACCGTCAGGTCGCGGCCCGCCGCACGGGCCTCTGCATGCGCCCGGTTGACGTGTCCGAGGCGGTCGTCGGGCATGTGCAGTTCGAGCTCCCACGGACCCGTCTTGTCGGCCACCCGCATCAGCACCTGCCCCTTCTCGACGGGGCGCAGGAGCAGGCGGTCACGGACCTGCCACGTCACGATCACGCCGTCGATCGGGCTCTTGACCTTGAGGTCGGCCCGCTTCGCCTCCAGCAGCTTCCGCTGTTCGTCGAGGCTCTCGATCTCGCGCTGTAATTGCGCCGCACGTCCCGCGAGGCGGGCCTTCTCGTCGGCCGAGAGCTTGCGGTCCTCCAAAAGCGAGCGCCGCGTGCTCACGAGCTGTTCCTCGCTCGAGGCCTTGCGGCCGAGGACGTCCGTCAGGGACACCTCCACCTCGGTGTTGCGCAGGGTGGCCAGTAGTTGGGCCTCCTGCACCTCGGCGCCATGCTCCATGCCGGGCTCGAGCTTCTCGACGATGCCCTCGATCTGGGCGAACACGTCGCGGCGATGGACGGGCTCGAGCGTCCCCTTCGCCTCGAGCCGCAGCTCGGCCGGGACGAACACGAGCGCCAGGATCGCGGCGAGCGTTGCGAGTGCCGCGAGCACCGTGCGTGGCAGGTTGCGGGCGGTCGTGAGCACGCGGGATTTGCCGAGCAGGTGGATGACCCCGTAGAGCGGGAGCCCGGTGTGCTCGAGCGAGTTGGCAAGTGACACGCTCCCATGTGCCGCCACGAGATCGAGCCGGGCCCGCTTGCCGCCATCGAAGGTGCTCGACGAGAACCACTCCGCGACGATCGCCCCGATCGGCTCGGGCGTCGCGCGGGGCGCGGCCTCGGCCTTCGCCACGGCCACGGCGTCCACTCCCCCCGGCTTCACCACCGGCGTCGGCTTCGGCTTCTCTAGCGGAATGATGGCGAGCGCCGTCGCGGGGGATTCATCGATGTCGTTTTCGAGTTCCTCCTCGATCGGCGGCGGCAGCTCGCGCGAGGGATCAGGGTGCCAGAGCGGCTCGCCCGCCCTGGCCACGACCCGCACGAGGGCCTCGATCGCCTGCACGGCGGAGGCCCGCCTCTCGACCGATTCCTGGCCGCTGACCGCCTCGAGCCGCAGCTTGTGCCGTCGCTTCACGAGCACGCCGACGCGGTCGCAGCCGATGATCCGCCGGGCCTCGTTGGCCAGCACGAATGCGGTGTGGACCGGATCGAGCCGTTCGTGCACCGCCCGACTGAACCGCTCGACCTGGGCGAGGGCCGTCTGCTGCTCGTCGAGCGCGACGAGCTGCTTCTTCTCGCCACGGCGCTGCAGGTAGCCACTGGCGGCCACCGCCAGCTGCTCGAGGAACCGCACGAACCCCCGCTGGACGTCCTCCGGCGGAGGCATCTGGGAGTCGTCGATCGAGGGATGATGGAGGATCTCGATGAGACCGGCGCGGGAGTCGCCCACGTCGATGGGAGCGGCGACGACGAGCAGGTTCGTGGAATTGCTCGCGAGCTTGGCGCCGTCCGGCCCCGTGAGCTCCGCACCCGGCGGCACGCAGACGCCGTTGGGGGCCCCGAAGAGCGTCTGCACGAGCGCGCCGTGCGGCTGCTGGCTCTCGGGGGCCGACAGGGCGGTGTGCTCGATGCCGGCATGGCAGATCGGCACGACGCGACCCTCGGCATCCACGAGCCGGACCAGGCCGTCGATGGCCTCCATCGCGCCGATCGCCCGCTCGAGAAGCCCGCGGAAGAACTCCTCCTCGCCCACGTCTCCCCGGCCGAGCCGCTCGACCTCGGCCACGAGCGCGCGAATCTGCTCGCGGGCGCGTTCGATCTCCACGGCCTCGTCGGTACTGCTCATGACTGGTGAATGCTTCCGAGCCGGTCGCGATCGTGTGGCACCGGACCCGTGGCCCGGGCAGGATCCTTCGTGGAAGAAGTGTACCTCCCTGCATGGGCGGGAGGAACGTCAGGCGTCGGTACGCTCCTCGTCCATCGGGGGTTCGGAAGGCGGGCCAGCCTGCTCGTTCACGGGCGGTCCCGCGTGCCGCGCCAACCAGTCGGCCGAGGCGAACCGGCGCGCGAGAGCATGGAAGGCCCGGATGGCGTCGCGCTGCCACGCGACGTCTGCCGGATCGCCTCCCGTGTCGAGCCCCCCGAAGCTCAGCCGGCACGGCCAGCCTCGCTCCTCCGCGAGGTCGTTGAACCGTTCCGCGATGCGCAGCGCCCATGCCGCACCCAGCGTCTCGTGCAGTGCGAGAAACGGGGCTTCGATGCGACTCGCGAACTTCGTGACGGCCGCGGAACGCGCCGGCAGCAGCACCGACTGGGCGGCCGCGAGGACCGCCCCGGTGGCGACCATCCAGCAGCCGGCCACCTCGAGCATGGCGGATCGAGCGGGTTCAGCGGCGGTGAACGGCAGCGCGGGCCAGGCGAGGACGGTCAGCCCGACGGTGACCAGTGCGGCCGCGACTCCGTGCCGTGTGCCGGCGAAGTTCATCCAGCCCACCGCCAGAAGGAGTGCGAGGAATCCGCGCCCGAGCGGATGGATGTCGGGCGGTACTCCGGGACGCATGATGGCCGCGGACATGGCCGGCATCGCGAGCACCACTGCGAGACTCGCGACGATCGCCTGCCAGACGACGTGCTGGGGCCGCTTGGCGCCCAGCAGCGCCATCGCCGGACAGCAGGCGAGCGACACCGTCACGAGACGGGCCGACGCGGAGGCCGCCGGGTCGGTGAGGCCGCCGAGTGCCCGACACGTCATTTCGAGGGCCACGCCCGTTGCGGCGGCCGCCGCCCACCATGCCGCGGGCGCGGCCGTCGAGCCGCGCACGAGCCAGACACCCACGAGCGATGCCCCGAGGGTGACCGACGCCGCGCAGGCAGCCGCGACGAACATCATGTCTGCGGCTGGCGTGTCGACGGCCATGCCGGCAGACTACCCGAGCAACGCGTCGCGGACTGCGGGAGACTCGACGGTGTCGATTGTGAGGGTCGCACCGCCGGAGAAAGGGTCGGCACGAATCGGTCGGGCGACGGCTTCGTCCCGGCCGATATCCCTCGGTCGACGAACCCGTCTCGCACCCCGGGCCGCCGTCGCATCCTTCGGTCCTCGTCGCATGCCGTCGCTCCACGCTGCCCCACCGGCCACCAGGCACCTGCTGCGCTCCATCCTGTGGATGATGATCGCGCTCTGTGGTGGCTGGCGGGATGCGGCGGGCATCGAGATGTTCACCTACTTCGGCGACGGTAGTCGCATCGGCCTGCCGAGCCTCGAGGTGCCGATCGAGGCCTATCCGGGCATTCCGCTGCGGAGTGACCGGCTGCGGGCGAGGCGGCGGGCTCAGGTCGCCGCCCCCGCCGCGGCTGCCGGGGTGGTGCCGCCCGGGGTGCCTCGAGGGATGGCGATTCGGGCGCTGCCGCCCTCCGCGGAAGCGGGCGCCGTTGTTCCGTCGCCCCGCCGCGGACCGACACGCGGACCGGTGCCGATCGCACCCGATCCGGACGACATCCTGGCGGCTCCGGCCCGTCCGACGGGTTCACGGACGCCGCGCTAAAGCCGCGGCCCGCTCACGTGGAGTACCGGGTCGGGGGCGGCAAAAGTCTCCTCGCTGTGGCCGCGGCGGCCACATGCTCGTCGAGCGCTTGCCGACCCCCTTCGCGTCTCCGACCGGGCTGCCGGCGCCTCGCTCCACAAAACCCGAATGACGGCCTTCCGGAAGATCGTCGTCGGGCGCGACTCGGTTCCGCCCGCCTCACCGAGACGCTCCGACATTCCGCGCGGCGGTGCCCCCGAGACGCTCGAGCAGATCGAGCGCGTCGGGCCTCGTGACGAACATCGGATCGGTCGCCAGGACCTCCTCGAGGATCGCCCGGGCCCGGTCCCGCTCACCGCGGTCGGCGAGGATCGTCGCCACGTAGAAGGCTCCGTCGGCGGTCAGGGCGTTGTTGCGCGAGATCGGTTCGAGAATCCGCTCGGCGTCTTCGCGGCGACCGAGTCGGTAGGCGATCCACGCGAGCGTCGTCAGGGCGCCGATCTGATGGGGAGACCCGTCACGGTGCATGGCGGCGTTCGTTTCGGCGAGTTCGAGGGCCCGCCGACGCGCCGCCTCGTCGTCCGACTCGATGAGCGCGAGGGCGAGTGCATTGCTCGCGAGGAAGCTGCCGGGTGCCGCGGCGAGGGCCGCCTCGAAGAAGGCCGCCGCCGCCGCGTGGTCGCGCTGCATGCGCGCGACCGTGCCCCGCACGATCCGCGCGTCGAGCTTGTCCGGATCGAGCGCGAGCGCGGCATCGGCGGCACGGGCGGCCGCCTCGAGGTCGTTCCTCCCGAGGTGCCACTGTGCTGCGGCGACATGCACTGCCGGGTCGTCGGGGGCCGCGGCAAGCGCCGATTCGACCAGCCGCCGTGCCGTCGCGTCGTCCTTGGCATCGGCATAGAGGCGGGCGAGGGCGATTTCCGGATGCACCGCCTTCTCGTCGAGCGTGCGCGCCTCCCGAAAGCATGCGAGCGCTCGGTCCGTGTCGCCGATCCGGAACATGGCGATGCCCATCCGCTGGTGGGCACCCGCGTTGTCCGGATCGAGGTGCAGCCACGTCGTCAGCCAGCCGCGGGCCGTCTCCCACTGCCCGCGTGTCTCGGCGACCGCCGCGTTGCCGGCGGCATTGCGGATCTCGAGGTCGCGCGTGCGGCGCGGGTCGCCGGAGCCTGCCGCCGTGAGTTCGGCTGCGTGGTCGCAGAGCAGCGCGGCCTCGGTGACTCGTCGCCCCCGAAAGGCGATGCCCCCGAGCAGGAGGTAGGGCTCAGGGTCATCGGGGAACGCGAGCGTGGCGGCATCGAGTTCGACGCGGGCGGGTCCGGCCTGATTCACGCCGTGCCACAGCAGGGCCATCATCACCCCGGGTGGCGGCACGGCGGCGTGCTCCGATCGGATGCGCTCGAGGATCTCACGGCATCCGGCGACATCGCGGTCGCGGAACCGGCCGATGGCGGCGTTCAGATCGCGCTCGATCGCGGCATCGGACGGCGGCCGACCCAGGAGGGTCTTGACGGTCACCTGCGCACGGCAGACCGTGACCGGACCCACGAGGCACGCGAGCGCGGCGAGCGGCACGATGAGCCGTTCCACGCGAGTCCGCCGACCCCCTCGCGGGGATCCGACGCGGCCCGGGCCCGTGACCCGGGGCCACGAGGCCGCGTGGGGGGCTGCGTTGTCGAAGGAGGCGGGCATCACGTGGCGGGGGGCATGCGGTACGCTTCTCTGATCCGCCCCACTCTACCGGTCGCCGCGGACGACCGACAACGGGAATCACCGTCGGGGGATGATCGATCGATGTGGTTCGGCGCGGTGCATGAGCGGGAAGTGCGCATGGCGCCACGCTCACAGGGACTCTTCGTCGCCCGTGCCGTCTACTGCGGTGCGCTCCTCGGGATCGTCGTCACCTGCTGGCTCGTCGTGACGGGAACCCAGGCCGTCGCCACGGCGGGAGACACGGCGCGTTTCGCCGCGACGTTGTTTCGCATCCTCGCGCCGCTCCAGCTCGCGCTGGCGGTGCTCGTCGCGGCGCTCGCCAGTGCGGTCGCCGTGGGGGCCGAGAAGGATCGGCGCACGCTCGAACTGCTCCTCGTGAGCCGGCTCGACGACTGGCAGCTCGTCGTGGGAAAGCTCACCGGCAGCCTCCTGCGGGTGTTCCTCCTGCTCGTGTCGGCCGTGCCGGTGTTCGCGCTGGCCGGTCTCTTCGGTGGCGTCACGGCGCCCCAGATCGCGCGCATGTTCGCCGTCACGGCGGCGGCCGCGCTCGCCGCGGCGAGCATCGCCAACGCGGTCGCCTTCTGGAAGGACACGACCTTCCAGTCCCTGGCGATCACGGCCGTCGTGCTGGCGCTCTGGCTGGCCGCCGGAGAGGCCGTCGCGGCCGTCTGGGGACCGGCGATCGCCGCGCGCGTCTCGCCGGCGCGAGGGGTCTTCGCGGCCCTGGAACCGCAGACGGGAGCCTTTCTGCCGTGGCTCCTCGCGGTCGCCGCCGGGCTCATCGTGACGAGCAACACGATCGCATCCCTCTTCGTGCGCCGGTGGAACACGGCGGGCGAGACCCGGCGGAGGGCGCCGCAGTCCGACGCCGTGAAGCGCGAGCCGCGCGAGGTCTGGGTCAATCCGGTGCTGTGGCGTGAGATCCGCACGCGGGCCCACGGCCGTGCGATGGTCGTCGTGCGCGTGGCGTGGCTGCTCCTGTTCGCGGCCGCCGTGGCCGGCATCGCCTCGCAGTCGGGCCGAGCCCGGCCCGACCGCCTCGCCATCGCCCTGGCCGTGGTGCCGATGATGCTCGCGAGCGTGCTGGCTGTCGCCGCGCTGGCGGTGACGAGCATCACGTCCGAGCGGGACCGGGGCTCGTTCGATCTCCTGCTCGTCAGCGATCTCGAGCCGCGCGAGCTCGTCTGGGGCAAGCTGCTCGGCGTGCTCGGCGCCGCACGTGAGATCGTGCTCCTCCCGCTCGTGGCGTGCGGGGCGCTCGTCGCGCTCCGCCTCGTGACGCTCGAGTACGGTCTGTACCTCGCCCTCGGCATGGCGATCGTGATCTTCTTCGTGGCCGTGCTCGGCGTGTACGCGGGCCTGTCGCACGTCGCGTCGCGCCGGGCGATCTCGGTCGCGCTCGGCACGGTGACCTTCCTGTCGGTCGGAGTCGCGACGGCGATGCGGATCATGGTGGCGTTCGGCGGCAGTTTCGAGCTGCAGCTGGCCCCGTTCCTCGCCGTCATCGTCGGAGGTGCGGTCGGCCTCTACGCGGCGTTGTCCGCGCGCAATCCGAGCCCAGCGGTGGCCTGGGCATCCGCCCTCCTGCCATCGCTGACGTTCACGGCCATCGCCGGTTTTCTGCAGGGTCAGACGCTGCAGGTGTTCCTGATCGTCGCGGTGGCATACGGCTTCGCGACCGCGGCGCTGCTCGTGCCGTCGATCGGTGCGTTCGACCTGCTCACGGGACGTACGACCTCGGGTGACTGACGGATCGCCCGGGTGCGCGTCAGCGGCTCGCCGCGGGGTCCGGACGCGTCGCCACCGTGGCGGGAGCGTCGAGTGCCGCGAGGCGTGTGGCCACCTCGGGCGGTGCGTCCTCACGGGCCAGGGCCGCGGCGTAGCACGCGCGGGCGTCCGCCGGGCGGCCGAGTGCCTCGTGGGCGAGGCCCTCCAGGAAGATCGCCCGTACGGGCGCCTTACCTGGTCCGTATGTCTCCTCGAGGATGGCGAGCGTGGCCAGCGCCCGACGTGGCCGCTCGAGACGCAGGTAGGCCTCGGCCATCTCCTCGAGGAGACCGCTGTCGCCGGGCTCGAGGGCCAGTCCCCGGTGGAAGTCGGCGAGCGCCGGCTCGAACTGGCCCCGCGCCATCGCGATCTTACCCTTCACCCGCCCCGCGGCGGCCGACCGGGGTGCGAGCCGCACCGCGTGGGCCGCGAGCTGCTCGGCCTCCGACAGGAGCCCGAGTTCCAGGTACATCCTCGCGGCGTCGATGCGGAGCCCTGCATCGGCCGGCGAGAGCTCGATCGCCTTCGCGATCTGGGCCACTGCCTCCGTTCGCTGGCCACGCTGCCAGAGCACGTCGGCATAGTGGCGCCGCGCGTCCACGTCGACGGGGCATGCCTTCACGGCGCGGTCGAGCAGCGCGGTCGCGCGCACCAGATCCTGCCGGTCGGCGGCTGAGAGTGCCTCGTTGCTCAGGCGGCGGGCATCGGCCAGTTCGGCCGGCACCGGGCCGCGCCGTTGAACGAGTCGACAGCCGCCCGCACCGATCACCGCGGCGACGAGCAGGACGCGGAGCGGGTTGCGCGGGGAGGCGTTCACGGCATCTCTGGGGCGTCGCCGGCTACCCTCCCCGCCGGCGGGTCCTCCGGGCGACAGCGGGTTTTTGAGGCATGAACGGGAGCCGCGGGTTGCCGTTCTTGCGCAGCCCGCCGGTCCCCCCGGTGCGCACGCGTCGGGCGGGAAGCGGGGTTGCCGCGTCGCGTGATCGCTCCGTACCACCCGACCCCATGCAGCCGTCATGTCGCACCTCGAGACCGAGTCGGTCGGCCCCATCCCCTGCGGGGAGGTGGTGGGCGATGGCGGCGCTCGTCGCTGGCCTGGCGGTCGGCTGTGACGTCCGTGACGAAAGGGTCCACGCCCCGCGGTCACGAGGTGTCTGGCCGAACGGGGTGGCGTTTCCACATGGGCCGCTGGCGGAGCCGCGGACCGCGTCGGCGACGCCTTCGAGCATCGAATACGTGGAGGGCTACGAGGCCGGTGCACGACGGGCGATGGCGTCGCGGCTGCCCCAGCTGCTCGTCTTCCGGGCGTCGTGGTGCCGCTGGAGCGGTGCGATCACCCGGGGACCGCTCGCCGACCCGGTGCTCGTGGCGCGATCGCGGCGGTTCGTCTGCGTGACCATCGACGCCGATCGGGATGCGGCCACCTGCCGGGACTTCGGCGTGACCGCCTTCCCCACCGTCGTCGTGATCGATGCCGAGGGACAGGAGCGGTATCGCGCGACCGGGGCCGAGGCGGCCGTCGATCTCGCGGCGACACTCGAGCAGGTGCTCGGAGGGGCCGCCGAGGGGCGGGTGGCCGTCGAACGCGGGTCAACGCGAAACTACTGAACTCCGTGACGATCGAGCACCACCGTTCCGAGCCGGCCCGAGCAGCGGTCCTTCGACCGATGGGTTCGGCCTGGCCACCTCCATCCGCAGGCATGACGTGACACCTCCGCGGCCCGACGAGCGGGCATTCCACTGGTATCCGTGGTGGAGCCCGCGTTTCTGGCACGGGATGCCGCTGCGCGTCTGGCTGCCGCTCCTCGCCGCCCATCGCTTCCGCGTCGCTCCGCGGAAATGGGGCCTGCTGGGGACGATCACGGGCGCCAGCAGCTTCAACTCGCTCCCCGAGCCGTTCTCCGAGGCACGGTTTCGCCGACAGCTGCGCGAGCCGCCGCGCACCGAGCCGCCCCTCTTCATCATCGGCCATTGGCGGAGCGGCACCACGCTGTTGCACGAGCTGCTGATGCTCGACGAGCGGTTCTGCTGCCCGAATACCTACCAGTGCTTCGCGCCGGGGCACTTCCTCCTGACGGAGTCGATGGTGACGGCGGCGATCGGCTGGATGATCCCCGCGAAGCGACCGATGGACGACGTCGTGGCCGGCTGGGACCGACCGCAGGAGGACGAGTTCGCCCTCGTCAACATGGGCGCCCCCTCGCCGTACCTCCGCATGGCGTTCCCGCTGACGGTGCCGCCGGGCCCCGCGGCACTCGACCTGGCCTCATTGACGCCCGAGGCGCTCGACCGCTGGCGGAGGACGTTCAGGCGGTTCCTCGGCAGGCTTGCCGTGCGCGATCCACGGCGGCCCGTCCTCAAGAGCCCGCCGCACACCGCACGCATGGCGGTGCTGGCCGAGATGTTCCCCGGCGCGAGGTTCCTCCACGTGGTGCGGAATCCCTTCGTCGTCTTCCCATCCACGATGCGGCTGTGGCGCTCGCTCCATGCCGTGCAGGGGATGCAGGTGGACGACGGCAGTCGGCTCGAGGAGGAGGTGTTCACCGCGTTCGAGACGATGTACGCCGCCTTCGAGCGGGATCGACCGACGCTGCCCGCGGGCAGCCTCCACGAGGTGCGCTACGAGGCGCTCGTGGCCGATCCGGTCGGGCGTCTGGAGGAGGCCTACGCCGCACTCGGGCTCGGTGGATTCGCGGAGGTGCGTCCCACGCTCGAGCGGCATGCGGCGGCGATGAAACGCTACCGGACGAACACCTACCACCACGATCCACGCATCGTGGAAGGAATCCGTTCCCGCTGGGGATCGTTTCTCGATCGCTACCCCTACGAGCCGCCCGTCTCGGGCTGAGGGGTGGGGCGACCGTCGTCGTCGACGGCGCGGGGACGATGCCGACCCGGCGACCCGTGCAGCCGCACCTTCTTGTCGGACTGCAGCGATCGGAGTTCGTCGGCGAACTCCTGCGGTGTCATCCGGATGCGCCGTTCGAACCCCAGTCTCGCGATCGCGTAGTGCACCAGGCCCACCAGGAGCGCGGCAGTCGCGAGGCAGACGAGCGTCCACCATGCCGCCAGGGCGGCCCGGGTGGGATCACCGTCGAGCCGGGCCGTCGCCGTCGCGCCGATCGACGGCGTCGCGGCCGCGAGGGCGGTGGCGACGAGGACCACGAGCCCGAGGCCGCTGCCAAGTGCGGTCAGGAGGGTGCGCGCGGAGAGGATGCGTGCCATGCCGGAGACCGGGTCGAGACGCGAGAGCCGCGGGGCCAGGCGTGCCGGTTCCCATGCGAATCCGTCGCAGACGATGCGGACGGTGATGCCAGCGAGGGCCGCGGCGAGGACGAGCCCGACGGCGGGCAGGAGCAGTCCCACCGGCGCCACGTCTCCCGGGCCGGGAAGGATGTCGGTGGGGACGAGCGATCGACGCAGCATCTCCGTCGCTGCAGGAATCGTCGCCCGCGCCCAGGCCGGCAGCAGCACGACGGCGGTCAACGACGCGGCCGCCCATGCCAGCGGGGCAGCCGTCGGCATCAGGCCCTCGTGCCGCGCCGCTTCCCGGCGCCGGGGCGTGGCCGGGATGGTCCGATCCGCTTCGTCCGACATCGTCCGTGTTCCACCCGGGGTGCAGCGAGCCGGTCAGCGACCGGCACCGGCGGCTGCGAGGCCGCGCTCGATGACGTCTCCCGCCGCAGCGGCGAAGCCGCCGAGCCACGCGTCACTGCCGATCACGATCGCCCCGATGGCGACCAGGGCCGCCGCGCCCTGCAGCAGGCCGCCGCCCGGGGCGAAGGTCACCGTGCGGAGGCAGAGGGCGGCGGCTGCGTGGAACGTCACGAGCGCCGCGAGCGTCGGCGTGGCCACGGCCATCGCAAGCGAGAGTCCGAGCCCCGGAGCGGCCTTGATGACGTCGAGGAGGGGCGTCGTGCCGACGGTGCCGGCCACGACGCTGCCCACGGGGATCGTGGCGGTGGTGTCGAGCAGCCCGACGATGACCGTCAGATGGCCTCCGGCCGCGAAGAAGGCCGCAGCTCCGCACCACCACGCAAGCCGCGCCGTGCCGGCGGAGTCCTCGGCGGCATCGACCGCGAAGTCATCCGCCCACGACAGTCCGGAGACGCTGCCGACCATGGCGCCCGCCCAGGCTGCCGACGTGACGATGCACGCTGCGAACAGCCCCAGCCCGAGGCCGACCAACACGACCGTGGCCAGCGGGGTCACTGCGGTCGGCGGAGCGTCGCGGGGACGGGCCGGGAGGGCTGCGGCCGGCGGG
>JBJTBO010000145.1:0-4671 GCA_046091445.1 Planctomycetaceae bacterium
TTTTCGCGGCTATACTTTGGGCTGCTGCGAGCCCGTGTTTCTGGCCCGACGGTGTCTCAGTCCCCGCTGGCGACGGAGGTTCCCGTGGGGGCCGCGACCGATGCGCCCGAAGGAGACCGAATCGTCATGAGCGTCTCGTCAGGTCGGGGTGCGGGGCGAGCGAACTGTGCGCTCGTTCTCGCCGGAGTGTTGGCCGCGGCTGCGGGGGTGTCGCCGGGAGCCGATGCGACCATCCGGTTCGATCGCGACATCCGGCCGATCCTCGCCGAAAACTGCTACGCCTGTCATGGTCCCGGCGCGCAGGAGGCGGGGCTGCGGCTCGACTCCGCCGAGGCGGCGACCCGGGCGCTCGAGAGTGGCGCGCGGGCGGTGGTGGCCGGCGATGCGGCGGCCAGCGCGGTCGCGGTGCGGATCCGGGCGACCGATCCCGACGTGGTGATGCCGCCGCCGCACACGAAGAAGGCGCTCTCCGACGCGGAGAAGGACCTGCTCGAGCGGTGGATCACCGCCGGGGCGGTCTATGAGAAGCACTGGTCGTTCGAGCCGCTCGTGCGGCCGGAGGTGCCGGCGGGCGATGCGACGGCCGCACCCATCGACCGATTTCTCGAGGCGCGGCTCGCGGCCGAGGGGCTGACGGGGCACGGCGAGGCCGACCGGGCCACGCTCATCCGTCGCGTGACGTTCGCGCTCACGGGCCTGCCGCCCACACGGGACGAGGTCGCGATCTTCCTCGCCGACCCGTCGCCCGACGCCTATGAGAAGCTCGTCGACCGGCTGCTCGCCAGTCCGCATCACGGCGAGGAGATGGCCCGGCACTGGCTCGATGCCGCCCGCTACGCCGACACGCACGGCCTCCATCTCGACAACGAGCGGCAGATGTGGGCCTACCGCGACTGGGTCGTGCGCGCCTTCAACGCCAACATGCCCTTCGACCGGTTCACCGTCGAACAGATCGCGGGCGACCTCCTGCCGAACGCCACGCGCGACCAGCGGACGGCCACCGGCTTCTCGCGGTGCAACGTCACGACGAGCGAGGGGGGCTCGATCAACGACGAGCTCCTCTTTCGCTACTCCGTCGATCGCACGGCCACGCTCACCAACGTGTGGCTGGGTCTCACGGGGCAGTGCGCCGTCTGCCACGACCACAAGTTCGATCCGCTCTCGGCCCGCGAGTTCTATTCGCTCTACGCCTTCTTCAACTCGGCCGCCGATCCGGGCTTCGACGGCAACATCGCGACGACCGCACCGACGATCCAGTTGCCGACGGGCGACGAGGAGCGGCAGATCGCCGACCTCGACGCCCGCCTGCCGGGCCTGCGGACGGCCGTGGACGAGGTCGTGACCGCGATCGCGTACACCGACCCCGCGACACTCGATCCGAAGCCCGAGCCCGTCGTCAGCGAGACCATCTGGCTCGACGACGAGTTCCCCCCGAATGCCGCCGTGCAGTCCGCGGGAGCCAAGACCGCATGGCTCGTCGCGGATGCGGCGGGTGGCGTGAAGTCGGGCCAGCGCAGCCTCGAACGGACGGCGGAGGGGGTCGGGCAGGACTTCTACTCGAGCGGTGCCGAGCCGCTGGTGCTGGGTCCCGATGCGGAACTGTTCGCGCATGTCTGGCTCGATCCCGCCGCTCCACCGAGGGCCGTCATGCTCCAGTTCCACACCGACGCCTGGAAGCACCGGGCCGTGTGGGGCGACCCGGCGGCGATCGACTTCGGCAAGGCGGGAACGACGGAGCGGTTCCATGCGGGGCCGCTGCCCAAGGCGGGTGAATGGGTGCGGATCGCGGTGCCCGCCGCGCAGGTCGGTCTGGCCGCAGGAGCGAAGCTCGCCGGCTTCGCGCTCACGCAGTGCGACGGGCACGTGCGCTGGGATCTCGTCGGCGCGGTGACGCGGGACGACCCGACCGTGGACGAGCGTCGCTCGCTCGCCGCGTGGTGGAAGAAGCGGACCGGCGAGAAGAAGCTCGATGACGTGCCGGCGGCGCTCCAGGGGCTCGTGCGCGACGGCCCCGAGAAGACGACCAAGCCCGAGGACGTCGCCCGCGTGCGGGCGCATTGGCTGGCGGCCGTCTGGCGCGACCGGCCGGCCGAGGTCACGGCGGCCGTGACCGCCCGTGACGAGGCGCAGAAGGCCCGCGATGGGCTCGACGGCCGGATCGTCCGCACGTTCATCTTCAACGACCTGCCGCAGATGCGCGACAGCTTCGTGATGCAGCGCGGGGCGTACGACAAGCCCGGCGACAAGGTGGATCGCGGCACGCCGGCCTTCCTGCCGCCGCTGCCCGCCGTCGAGGGTCGGTCGCCCTCCCGGCTCGACCTCGCCGAGTGGCTCATGCGTGCCGATCAGCCGCTCACCGCGCGGGTCGCCGCCAATCGGCTCTGGCAGCAGTTCTTCGGGACGGGGCTCGTGAAGACGAGCGAGGACTTCGGGCTGCAGGGTGAGCCGCCGAGCCATCCCGATCTGCTCGACTGGCTCGCCGTCGAGTACCGCGACGGCGGCTGGGACACACGGCGGTTCGTGCGGATGATCGTCACGAGCCGGGCCTTCCGCCGGGCGAGCCACGCCCTGCCCGACCATCTCGAGCGCGATCCCGAGAACCGGCTGCTCGCGCGGGGCCCGCGCATCCGTCTCGACGCCGAGCAGATTCGAGACAACGCGCTCGCCGTGTCGGGGCTGCTCGTGCGCACGTTCGGCGGCAAGGGTGTGAGGCCCTACCAGCCCGACAACATCTGGGAGCCGGTCGGCTTCGCCGGCTCGAACACGGCCAAGTACGCGCGGGACTCGGGCGACGCGCTCTACCGGCGCAGTCTCTACACGTTCCTCAAGCGCACGGCCCCGCCGCCGTTCATGGCCAACTTCGACGCTCCCAACCGGGAACAGTTCTGCGCCCGCCGCGAGCGGAGCAACACGCCGCTGCAGGCGCTGCAACTCATGAACGACGTGCAGCACGTGGAGGCGGCCAGGGCGCTCGCCGCGCGGGCGCTCTCCGAGGGGGGCGACGACGACGCGGCACGGATCGACTGGCTCTTCACCGCGGTGCTCGCGAGGCGGCCGGAGCCGGACGAGGCGGGAATCCTCGCCGCGGCCCTCGCCGATCACCGCGCACGCTATGCGGCCGACAGCGCGGCGGCGGGCAGGCTCATCGCACACGGCGAATCGAAGCCGCCCACACGGCTCGCGCCGGAGGAACTCGCATCGTGGACGCTCGTGGCCAACGCGATGCTGAATCTTGACGAGACGCTGATGCGGAACTGAGGGCACGTCGCGAGCGACGGGGCACGAACCTCGATGATGACCCTGAGGAGACGTTGAGATGCGACCCATGATCGATCGAGCGAGCGAAGCCGATGCCGTGCGGACGGCGATCGCCCGTCGGGCGTTCCTCGGCGGCACGGGAGTCGGCATCGGGGCGGCGGCGCTCTCCATGCTCGAAACCAGACGGGTCTCGGGGGCGGCGCTCGACGCATCCGCGACGCCGCCAGCCCGCGTGCATCCGCCGCTCGCGGGGCTCCCGCACCACGCGCCCCGGGCGAAGGCGGTGATCTACATCCACACCAATGGCGGCCCCTCCCAGATCGACCTCTGGGACTACAAGCCGAAGCTGCAGGAGTATTTCGACCAGGACATTCCGGCGAGCGTCCGCGGCGACCAGCGGCTCTCGACGATGACGAGCGGCCAGAAGCGGTTCCCGGTCGCGCCGTCGAAGTTCCGCTTCGAACAGGCGGGGCGGTGCGGCCGCTGGATCAACGCCGAACTCCTGCCCCACACGTCGCGGATCGTCGACGACCTCGCGCTCGTGAAAACCGTCCACACCAACGCGATCAACCACGATCCGGCCTGCACGTTCGTGATGACCGGCAGCGAGATTCCGGGCAAGGCAAGCCTCGGCAGCTGGCTTTCCTACGGCCTCGGCAGCGACAACGACGACCTGCCGTCGTTCGTCGTCTTCACGCCGCTGCCCGACATCAATCCGTCGCAGGCGCTCTTCACGCGCAGGTGGTCAAGCGGCTTTCTGCCCACGCGACATGCGGGTGTCGCGCTGCGTGGCTCGGGCGATCCGGTGCTCTACCTGCCGAATCCCGACGGCGTCGAGCGGGCGGACCGTCGGCGGATGCTCGACGCCCTCGGCCGTCTCAACGAGCGGGGCTTCGAGCGGTATCGCGACCCCGAGATCCGCACGCGGATCGCGCAGTACGAGATGGCGTTCCGGATGCAGGCGAGCGTGCCCGAGCTGGTCGATCTTTC
Organism: Planctomycetaceae bacterium; assembly: GCA_046091445.1. Classification (GTDB taxonomy): domain Bacteria; phylum Planctomycetota; class Planctomycetia; order Pirellulales; family UBA1268; genus QWPN01. The sequence goes on from JBJTBO010000145.1 coordinate 4,249, forward strand.
GGGCGAGAGCGCCCGCACGCTGGCCCGCTACGGCGACGACGTGCAGAAGCCCGGCTCCTTCACCCACTCGCTCCTGCTCGCGCGGCGGCTCGTCGAGCGCGGCGTGCGGGCCGTGCAGATTCTCCACCGCGGCTGGGACCAGCATGGCAACCTGCCGAAGGATCTCGCGGCGCAGTGCCTCGACACCGACCAGGCGACGGCGGCGCTCGTCGAGGACCTCAAGGATCGCGGCCTGCTCGACGAGACGCTCGTCGTGTGGGGCGGGGAGTTCGGCCGCACGGTCTACTCGCAGGGCACGCTCACGAAGGAGACCTACGGCCGTGACCACCACCCGCGGAACTTCTGCATGTGGATGGCGGGGGGCGGCGTGCGCGGCGGCGTGTCGTTCGGGGAGACCGACGACTTCAGCTACAACATCGTCGA
>JBJTBO010000146.1:0-3542 GCA_046091445.1 Planctomycetaceae bacterium
CGTAGCCCACGCGCTCCTTCACGGCCCGGTTGAGGGCGACGAGCACGTCGATCGTGCGCGGCACGACGCCGGAAGGTCCGAGTGCCGTCCGCGCGAACTCCGCCACGAAGCCGTCGAGGAGGGGCGCAGGCCCCGGCAGCGTCGCGAGGTAGGGGGCCAGTTCGGCGGCGAGGATCGAATCGTAGCCGACCGGAAATCGCTCGGCCTCGGGCTCGAGGAAGAAGTCGAATGCATTGATCGCGATCAGTTCGGCGACGAGATCGACCCGCAGGACGAGCGCGCGCGTCTGTTTGGGAAAGACGACCCGCGCGACCTGATTGCCCTGCGGATCCTGCTGCCAGTTGAGGAAGTGCCCGGCCGGCTCGACGGTGAGCGAATAGCCCGTGATGGCCGTGCGGCAGTGCGGCGCCGGCCGCAGGCGGATCATGTGGGGAGCGAGCGACACGTCACGGTCGAACCGGTAGACGGTCTCGTGATGCAGCGCGATGCGGATCGCCATGGGTGGGTCCTGATGGCGGGTGGTTCGCCGACCGGCCTACGCCGTGACCCGCTCCGCCGCCTCGGCAGGCTTGCCGACGGGCCGCAGCGCGAAGAACGTGTCGTGAATCGCGTCGCTCGCGCGGTTGAGCCTCGACTGAAACCCGTCGATGAAGCCATGCAGTCCGCCCACTCCCCCGAGGATCTCGTCGATGTCGCCATAGTCGAGCTTCGACCTCAGGCGGCCGAGGCGCTGCTCCGCCTGATTGGTGAAGACGCCCTTCGCCCCGCCGGTCACGGCAAGCAACGACTCCTCGGCCTTCAGCAGGCAAAAGTGGATCGCCCGGGGGAAGAACCGGTCGAAGATGAGGAACTCGGCCACATGCCGCCGGGAGACCACGCCGTATTGCCGGCGGTACATCTCGAGCGCACTGGCGCTGTCGAGCACGGCCGACCATTGCACGGCATCGGCGCCTGGCGGCGCAAGGCCCGCCACGGGCATGCCGACGCCCGCAGTAACCGGCTGATGCCCATTTCCCGCCGGCAGCGCGAAGGCGGAAGCCGCCGGCTGAAACTCGCGCCCCGCCGGCGGCGCGAAGGCGGAAGCCGCCGGTTGAAAATAGTGCTCCACGTCCAGCACCCGGCTCGTTTTGTCGGCCCGCTCGACGAGCCGGCCCAGGCGGGCGAAGTGCCAGGCCTCGCCGTGCGACATCGTCGCATCCGATACGCCGGTGATGAGCTGGCTGGCCCGCTTCACCTCGTCGAGGAAGTCGCGCGGGTTGTGCAGGTCGGCGCGCCCCGCCGCCGAGCGCACGAAGAGGTGGGCCTTGTTGACCTCCTCCCACATCGGCGCGGAGATCATGTCGCGCACGGTCCGCGCGTTCTCGCGGGCCGCCTGCAGGCAGCTCGCGATGGAGTTCGGATTGCCGGGATCGAAGGCGAGAAACGTGATGACATGATCCTGATCGGCGAGCCCGTGCCGCGCCCAGAAGTCCGCCTGGTCGCCGAACGTGCAGACGAGCGCGTTCCAGAGCCGCCCGTGGCTGATCGTGCCGTCGAGCACGAGATCGAGCGTCGTCTCGACCGCCCGGGCGACGTTCTCCGCCCGCTCGATCTGCCGGTTCATCCAGTAGAGGCTGTCGGCCACCCGTGAAAGCATGTCAGGCCGTCCCCCCGGGGCCGGCGGTCTGGCGGGCGACGGCCCCGAGACCGTCGCCCGTCGCGTTCGCCGGGGAGGCCGTATCGGCCTTCACCACCCAGGTGTCCTTGCTGCCGCCTCCCTGCGACGAGTTCACCACGAGCGATCCCTTCACGAGCGCCACGCGGGTGAGTCCGCCGGGCAGCACGTGGATCTCCTCGCCGTAGAGGATGAAGGGCCGCAGGTCGACGTGCCTGCCCTCGAGCGCGTTGCCCACGACGGTCGGTACTCGCGACAGCGACAGCATCGGCTGGGCCACGTAGTTCCGCGGGTTCGCCCGAATCCTGTCGCGGCAGTCGGCGAGCTGCTCCCGCGTGGCACGGGGGCCGAGGACGATGCCGTAGCCGCCTGATTCGTTCGCCGGTTTCACGACGAGGTGCTCGAGGTTCGCGAGCACGTGGCTGCACTGATCCTCCTCCCCGCAGACGAACGTCGGCACATTCGGGATGATCGCGTCCTCACCGAGGTAGTAGCGGATGATCTGCGGGACGTAGGCGTAGACGGCCTTGTCGTCGGCGATGCCGGTGCCGGGGGCGTTGACGAGCGACACGTTGCCCGCCCGATAGGCGGCCATGATGCCCGGCACGCCCACGAGCGAGTCAGGGCGGAATGCCTGCGGATCGAGGAAGTCGTCGTCGATCCGCCGGTAGATCACGTCCACCCGCTCGAGTCCCCGCGTCGTGCGCATGAAGACCACGTCGTGCTCGACCACGAGGTCGGAGCCCTGCACGAGCTCCACGCCCATCTGCCGCGCGAGGAAGCTGTGCTCGAAGTAGGCGGAGTTGTAGATCCCCGGTGTCAGCACCACGACGGTCGGATCGCGACGGTGCGGCGGTGCGATCGAGTGGAGCATCGCGAGGAGCTTCTCGGGATAGTCCTCGACCGGGCGAATCCGCTGCCCGGCGAAGAGCTGCGGGAAGGTGCGCTTCATCACCTCGCGATTCTCGAGCACATACGAGACGCCCGACGGGGTCCGCAGGTTGTCCTCGAGCACGTACATCACGCCGTCCCCGCCACGCACGAGATCGGTGCCCGTGATGTGGTTCCAGATCCCGCGCGGCGGCCGCAGCCCGGCGCACGGCCCGCGGAAGCAGGCGCCCGAGTCGACGAGCCAGTCGGGGACCACCCGATCGGCGACGATCCGCCGCCCGTTGTAGACGTCGTCGATGAAGAGATTGAGCGCGCGAATCCGCTGGATGAGGCCGCGCTCGATCCCCGACCACTCGGCGGCCTCGATCACCCGGGGCACGATGTCGAAGGGCCAGATCTTCTCCGTCCCGGCCTCGTGGCCGTAGACGTTGAACGTGATCCCCATCGTGAGGAGCGCCTTGTCGGCTGCCCGCTGCCGCTCGGCCAGTTCCCCGGTGGAGAATCCCGCCAGCCGCCGCACGAGCAGGTCCGCCCCCGGGCGGGGACGCAGGGCCTCGTCGAAGAGTTCGTCGTGGAACCCCTCGGTCTGATACGCCGTCAGGTCCATGGCGGAGACGTGTGCCGGGAGGGCCGGGGCGTCGTCCGCCACTCCGAGCGCCACCGGTGGTCGCAGGATACCCAGCGCGCTCCGTCTGCAAAATACCCCCGATGTCACGGCTGGCTGGAGGCGGCAAAAGTCTCATCGCTCCGGCCGCAGCCGATCGCTCGCTCGGGAAGCGCTCGCCACCCCCCCTCGCCTCGTCGTTTTCATCTGCCGCGACGACGCGCCGTGGAAAACCTGCGTCTTCTCCGGACGCATTCGGCTTTGGTGTCGCGCCGGCTCGGGAGGCGGCAAAAGTCTCCTCGCTCCGGCCGCAGCCGGCCGCTCGCTCGGGAAGCGTTCGCCGACCCCCCCTCGCCTCGTCGTGGTGGGGTGCCGCGCGAACCTGCGTTGGAA
>JBJTBO010000147.1:0-4463 GCA_046091445.1 Planctomycetaceae bacterium
GGTACGACTTCTGATGAGAGCGCTGCCGGGCCATCCCTGGCCCCGGCAGCTTGGCCCGTCGTGGGCACGCCGAGGGTGCCCACGCCGGGCCGGCCGCCGTCCGGGCGGCCGTGGGCGCTACGCGGTTGGATGGGCTGCAGCGCGGCCTGTGGCCGCTGCAGCTGGGAGGTGGTGGGGCGCATCCCGCGTGGCTTCGGGAAAGCGTGGGCTGCAGCGCGGCCTTTGGCCGGTGCAGCTGGGAGGTGGTGGGACGCACCCGGCGTTGCTGCGGTGAAGCGTGGGCAGCGGCGCGGCGTCGGGCCGCCGGAGCCGGGTGGGAAGTTGCGGGTGGCGTGCGGGGTGTGGGACAACCTCGGTGCCTGGCGCGGCGTCGTGTGGCGAGCAGGGCAGGTTCGACGGGCTTTCAGGCCTCACAGACGGCGTTGCATGGCTCTGCTCGCGATCGAAACGACGTGTGACGAGACGGCGGCCGCGGTGATCACGCATGGCCGCGAGGTCCGCTCGAGCGTCGTGGCCAGCCAGGATTCGCTGCACGCCCGTTGGCGCGGCGTCGTGCCGGAAATCGCCTCGCGGGCGCACGTCGAACGGATCATCCCCGTGATCGACGAGGCGGTGCGCCGGGCCGGCATCGGGATCGAGGGGGTGGAGGCCGTCGCGGTGGCCGTGACGCCCGGCCTCGTCGGCTCGCTTCTCGTCGGACTTTCGGCCGCGAAGGGGATCGCCGCGACCCTCGGCGTTCCGCTCGTGGGCTACGACCACATCGCCGCCCACCTGTATGCATGCCGGCTCGCCCACGGGACGCCCGTGCCGACACCGCTTGTCGGCCTGGTCGCGAGCGGGGGACACACGTCGCTGTTCCTCGTGCGGTCGCCGCTCGAGATCGAGCGGCTCGGTGGCACGATCGACGACGCGGCCGGCGAGGCCTTCGACAAGGCGGCCGCCCTGCTGGGCCTCGGCTATCCCGGAGGGCCGGAGATCGAACGGTGCGCGAAGGCGGGCGATGCCCGGGCCCACCGGCTGCCGCGGCCGCTCGTCTCGGACCGCGCGCGACTCGATCTCAGCTTCAGCGGACTGAAGACCGCGCTGCGCTATCTCGTGCGGCCACCGGGTGCGGCGAACGACACTCCACCGCCGGAGCCGCGGGTGCGGGCCGACCTCGCCGCATCGTTTCAGCAGGCGGTCGTGGACTGCATCGTGGCGAAGCTGTCGCTGGCCCTCGACCGCACCGGCTGCCGCGGGATCGCGATCGGTGGCGGGGTCGCGGCCAACGCCCTTCTGCGGGCCTCCGTCGTAAGGCTGGCCGAGGATCGTGGCGTGGCGGTCTTCATCCCTCCCCCGTCGCTGTGCACCGACAATGCCGCGATGGGCGCGATCGCCTGGGAGAGGCTCGACCGCGGCGACCACGACGACCTCGATCTCGACGTCACCCCGGGCACCGACCGCGCCGCGAGCCGCCGCTCCATCAGCCCGCGCTGATCACACGCACGGTCCACCGGCTGGAGCGGCCGCAGGCCGCGCCGCAGCCCACGCTTTCCCGAAGCCACGCGGGGTGCGCCCCACCACCACCCGGCTGCAGCGGCCGCAGGCCGCGCCGCAGCCCGCCCAACCGCGGAGCGCCCACGGCCGCCCGGACGGCGGCCGGGGCCCGCCCGGGCGACGCCCCGCGGCGCCCCCGCCGGCGCCCGGCGGCGGCCCGCCGGTGGCCCCCGCGGGGGGCCCCCCGCCGGGCCAAGCTGCCGGGGCCAGGGATGGCCCGGCAGCGCTCCAATCAGATCAGAACTGCTGCGCCACGTAGCGGCGTCGCAGCCGCGCTCGCAGCCAGATGGCGGTGATGTTGAGCAGCGCGATGATGGTGACCAGCAGGAAGGTGATGGTGAAGACCATCGGCTGTGCGGCCTGCGCGTTGGGGCTCTGGAAACCCACGTCGTAGATCAGGTACGCCAGGTGCATGAATTCCCGCTCGGCATGGACGAAGGGAAACGTCCCGTCGATGGGCAGGTCGAGGGCGAGCTTCTTCACGCCGACGAGCATGAGCGGCGCCACCTCGCCGGCACCGCGTGCCATCGCGAGAATCAGGCCCGTCATGATGCCGGGCAGGGCCCGCGGCAGGACGATGTGACGGATGGTCTGCCATTTGCCGGCACCGCACGCGTACGACCCCTCGCGCATCGAATTCGGCACCGCGGCGAGCGCCTCCTCCGTCGCCACGATGACGACGGGGAGCGTGAGCAGGGCGAGCGTGAGCGACGCCCAGAGCAGGCCGCCGGTGCCGAACGTCGGCTGGCCGTCCGCCACGAGCCCGGCGCGGAAGAACATGTCGTCGATGCCGCTCCCCAGTCCGTAGCAGAAGAAGCCGAGTCCGAAGGCGCCGTAGACGATGCTCGGGACACCCGCGAGGTTGTTGATCGCGATGCGCACCGCCGACGTGATCGGACCCCGGGACGCATACTCCCGCAGGTAGAGGGCGGCCAGCACGCCGAAGGGCGCGACGAGGAGCGCCATGATGAGCGTCATGGCGACCGTGCCCCAGATCGCGGGGAAGACGCCACCCGCACTGTTGGCCTCGCGGGGGTCGTCGGCGAGGAACTCACCCCAGCGTGCCCCGTAGACGCCCAGCTTTCCGAACGTGCCCAGACGGTTCGGCTGCCACGCGTGGACGATTCCGTCGAGAGGCAGGGACGCTTCCGCGCCGTCGGCGGTCTCGAAGTCGACGAGCCAGCCCGCATTCGCGGCACGCAGCGTCGAGGTCATCTCGTCGAGGGTGACCGTCGCCTGCTCCACCTCCGCGATCGTGCGGCGCTCTGCTTCCCGCGCCGCGATGGCGGCCGGGCTGTCCTCCCCACGGTCCAGGCCCGCCTGGACGACCGTGAGCCGCGCCTGTCGCAGGCGGCGCTGGAGCGCGCCGCGATCGTGCTTGTCGATCGCCAGCGCCTCACGGAAGCGGCAACGCGCGGCGGGGTGCTCGCGTTCGTACGCGGCCCAGACCTCCGCGGCTCCCTCGGCGACGATCGTGTCACCGTGCCGAAGCTTCACGGGGAACCCATGGAAGCGCCCTCCCTCGAGTCGCTCGACGGCCGTCGCCCAAGCCGGTCGCTCCACGCTCGCGATCGCGTGATCGTCGAACCACTCGAAGTGGCGCCCGGTGATCTCGAAGTTCGCCGTGCGCACGAGCCGGCGCGTGGACGGAGACGCACCCTCCGCGAGGTCGCCGCGGACGATCTCGCGGTCGGTCACCTCACCGAGCACACGTCGGCCATCCGCGAGTGTGACGAGTTCGAGCGGCGCGGGCCAGAACGGGGCCGCGCCGCGCACGGTGATGAAGGCGAGCAGGCCCACGATCATCACGATGGCCAGCGCCAGCGAGCCGCCGGTGAGCCACACCCCTGGCTCGCCATGGGCGGCGAGCGCGGCATGCGCGGACCGCACGCGTCGTGCCGGACGCTCCGCCGCCGGGCTGACCGGCAGCCCGCCCTTTGTCGGGCGGCTCACGGTAGCACGGCCCGGGTCAGAGCTCATGGGCCCTCCGGCGGAATCGCTGGCGGACGATTTCAGCGAGGGTGTTCACGACGAACGTCATGCCGAAGAGGGCGAGGGCGGCGAGGAAGAGCACCCTGTAGTGCGCGCTGCCCCGGGCCGCCTCCGGCAGTTCCGTGGCGATGGCGGCCGACAGGGTTTGGAAACCGGTGAAGACGTTCCAGTCGATGATCGGCGTGTTGCCCGCCGCCATGAGCACGATCATCGTCTCGCCGACCGCGCGTCCGAGCCCGATCATGACGGCGGAGAAGATGCCGCTGGCCGCCGCCGGCACGATCACGCGGATCGCCGTCTGCCAGGGGGTCGCGCCCGCGCCGAGCGACGCGCTGCGGAGATGGTCGGGCACGCTCGTGAGCGCGTCGTCGGCGATCGTGAAGATGAGCGGAATGACGGCGAAACTCATGCCGAGTCCGACGATCAGCGCGTTGCGCTGGACGTAGGTGCCGAAGAGCCCACCGCGGGCGTCGAGCCGCAACGCATCGAGAAACACACCCCCGGCGGCCGCCAGGCCGATCGTCACGGCCACGCCGCCCAGGAAGACGACGAGCGACGCCAGCGCCGCCGTCCGTGTCGTCCAGCCGCCGCCGCCGGTGACCGCGACGGGTGTGATCCGTCGCAGCCATGGGTTCACCAGCCTGCCGACCACCGCGGCGGCGGCGACGGCCGACAGGGGCAGGAGCGCGACCACCCAGCCGCCGAAGCCACTCCCGCCCCGGCCGTCGAGCCACCCGCGGAAGTCGCCGTCGAAGAGCAGTCGTTCGACGTGCGGCGCGACGGCCGTCGCGGCGAGGCAGCCCAGCTGAAGGGCGACTAGGCCGATCACAGGCAGCCGCCACGGAGCCAGACGCGGCCGCCAGCCTGACGGGAGCAGCTGCCAGAGGTGCGCGCCGGCGAGCAGCACCGCGGGGACGACGAACAGTCCCGTCACG
>JBJTBO010000148.1:0-7134 GCA_046091445.1 Planctomycetaceae bacterium
CGACATGGCGGGTGCGGATCTGCTCGCCCGGTTCGAGGGCCTGCGGCCCCGCGACGAGATCACCTGCCACGAAGAGGTGCATCCGCTCGCGCAGGATGCCCGGCGACATCCAGAAGCCGCCGACGGATTCGAGGCGGCCCGCGCGATACCCCGTCTCCTCCGCGAGCTCGCGAAGGGCCGCATCGGCCAGTGACTCCTCGCGGTCGAGCGTGCCCGCCGGGAGCTCGAGCAGGGGGCGCCCCACGGCGACCCGCACCACCTCGACCAGGCACACCTCTGCGGGCGTCACCAGCGGCACGATGACCACACTGCCGGGGTGCTGGATGACCTCACGGTCCCGGGAGCCGCCGTCGGCCAGGGACTCCCGGACCCGCACGACGCGGAAGCGGCGTGTCTCGAGCAGCACCTCGCCCGCGGACTCGACCGACCGCTCCTGTGCACCCGGGCCGCTCCCCGTGGATTCTGTCATGCCTGCGTCCCTCCCCCCTGCCGTGCGGAAAATGGCACCACCCGCGCGTCGCTTCCCGAGACCGTGAGCCTCGCGCCCGCCGCGAGGCCACGCACGTGGATGATCGCCAGGGACAGGCCGTTCTCGAGTCGTGGCGAGTGGCAGGCCGACGTGACCGTGCCGACGCTTTCTTCTTCGAGCATCACGCCCGCTCCCGGCAGCGGGTCACGGCAGGCGAGCGCCACCAGTCTCCTGTTGGCGTGACCGAGGGCATCGATCCGGGCGACGGTCTCCTGCCCGAGGAAGCAGCCCTTGGTGAAGGAGATGGCCCGCGCGTCGCGGTCGAGTTCCTGGGGAAGCGTTTTGTCGGGGACGTCGTGCGGCTCCGGATTGCCGGCCTCGATCCGGGCGGTGTCGATCGCCGCCGGCGAGGCGATGGGCAGTCCGGTCGTCGCCAGCCATGCCGCCGTCCGCTCCCCGACTTCACTCGCGACCTGAATCCGTACGCCGGGCATGCCGTACCAGTCGGTTCGCACGATCGATGCGGCGCCGTCGGCGACCACCGCCGGGTGGTGATCGAGCACGTGCTCCGGCATCGCAACGCCGACATGGCGACCGAGCCACGCGGGCGTCTCCGGGCCCACGACGACGAACGTCGTCCGTGCCGGGGACGCATCGACGAGCGAGACATCCTCGCGGATGTGGTAGTGCTCCAGGTGCGCGAGCAGCCTGGGTCCCAGTCCGGGACCTGCCTCGAGACGCACGCCATCCGCCACGCGCAGCAGATCGACGAGGGCGATGACCCACCCCCGTGCGTCGGCGAGGAATCCCTCGGTGCCGCCACCGCAGGCCAGGCGGGAAACGGCCGCCGTCGTGAACCCGTCGAGAAAACGCACGGCATCACGCCCCGAGGCCGTCAGCACCGTCCGCTCGGGAAGACGCGCCCACGCCGCCCCCTCGCGGATCGACCCGTATCCCTCCGGCCCATTCGCGAGATACCCGGAATTCATCATCGTGCCGCCACGCCGGCTCGCCTCCCGATCGACACCGCCGGCGCCCGGTCGGACGGCGGATTGTAGTCCTCGCGACACCGGTTCGGTTCGCGGGAAGGGATTTTTTTGCCGCGATCCGAACGTTCCTCAGGGGAGGTGCGTAGGAGAAGTTACCGCGGGTTTGAGGCCGCGGCATCAAAGGGGTACGTGACCCGAACGACGAGGCAAGCGTCGTGCGGATCGGCGGCCCGCCACGCGATCCATCACCCCACCTGTTCGCGTTTCCAGTTCGAAGGCCCGCGCCCCCGGTGCGCCGCCAGCGATCCGGAGCCGTGCAGGAGTGGTTTTGGATCGTCCGTCCCACCGCCCGTTCGGATCAGGAGGCCACGACATGGCGACCGTCGACTGCTACCGGCAGCATCACGAGGAGTTCCGGGGTCGCGACTCCCGGGTCGGGTCCCGTTCCATCGAGGATGTGGAGCATTCCGATGCGGCGCGGGCCGAGGCGGATGCCACACTGCACCTCGCATCGCGGCTGCGATCGGCCGTGCTGCACCGGATCGCCGACGTGCGGCGGCAGCAGGGCGTGACGCTGCGGAACGTCGCCCGTCGTCTCGGCGTGTCACTCTCGGTCGTCCGGCGGCAGGAGGAGCCCGATTGCGATCTCCGCCTGTCGGATCTCCTCCGCTGGCAGGAGGTGCTGGAGGTGCCGGTGGCCGAGCTCCTCGTGGAATCCGAGGGACAGTTGTCGGGGCCGGTGCTCGCGAGGTCGCGGATGGTCAAGCTCATGAAGACGGCGGCGGCCCTGCGCGAGCGGACGGCGGGAACGCCCGCGGCCCGCGTGACCGAGATGCTCGTCGAGCAGATCCTGGAGCTGATGCCGGAGCTGGCTGACGTCACGCCCTGGCACACCTCCGGGTCGCGACGCTCCCTCGACGACGTGGGGCGAACGGCGCGGTTCACGGTGTCGGACGACGTGTTCCGCAGCGCCTCCTCGTAACGAGGCGAAAACGTCGGCTGACGCCGGCCTTGTTCGACCCGGCGGGGCATGGGTACGCTTGCCGGCACGTGCGTCGGCCGCGGCTGACGCACGCCGTTCCGGAGAAGCCACGACCGGGTTCTCGCTGCGGGGTGGGCGCGCCCTCCCGGTCGTCCTGTTCTTCGTCGTGGCCCTCTCGGCACGGCTGATGCTCGGCCGCTGACGGCCGATCGGCAGTGTGTCCCCGGGGCGTCACGGCGTGGGACGCCCGGCGTCAGCGGGGCACGCCGGCGAGAATGCCCCGGATCGCGAGGCCGAGGAATCCGCCGAGAACGCCGGTGAGCGCCACCCACGCCGCGATCGCGAGTCCGACGTAGTCGCGGAGCCAGACGCGTTCCGGAGGCTCAGGGCTGCGAGGCACCTTGCGCTGCACCGGTCCGGTCCGCCCCGATTGGCGCCGCATCTCGTCCCGGAAGGCATCCCAGTCCGCCTGAATCGCCGGGGCATCCAGCTCCGCAAGGCGAGCCTCGCGCCACCGCAGGAGGGCGATGGGCGGGCCCACGAGCGTCGCCGCCCACAGCGCGAGGAACGCCGCCATCGTCCACGTGGTCACGCGGCTGGAAACACGTCGTCCATCCATCTCGGCGATTCCACCACGTGTGTCGGTTCCGTGCGGCCGGGGATGCCTCATCCCGCCGGCCCGACCCAGAACACCTCGCTCCACGATCAGTCTGGCACCGGTCGGCCGCCCCTGCTACCGTCCCGCCCCACCGCCCGCGGTGGTCGGCACCGAGACGGTTCCTCGTCGGCCGTCGACGTTCCGGGGCGTGTGCCGAACGCCCACCGAACCATCCCTCCGCACAACGGCAGAAGGACGTTTCCGCGGGCATCCAGGAGGCTCGACGTGTCCCGCTCTCGTTCCCCGTACGGTCGTCACGCCGCGGCAGCGCACGCCCCTTGGGCCGGGGCCCTCGTGTGTCGGGGCCTGATCGTGGTGCTCGCGGCAGGCATGCCGGCCGGCGCGTCGGCGCAGTCGTCGTGGCTGCCGACATCCTGGTTCTCCGCGGGCCGCGTCGACCCCAAGGCGATGTTCCCCCTCGCGGAGAAGGACGGGCCGTGGCTCGTGCTCGCCACGACGTTCCGCGGCGCGACGGCGCGTGACGAGGCGCGGACGCTCGTGCAGGAACTGCGCGGCCGGCACTCGATGCAGGCCTACACGCACGAGAAGGCGTTCGACTTCACCGGCCCGCTGCCGGGCGTCGGCCTCAATCCGGACGGATCGCCCAAGAAGATGCGGTATGCCAACGAAGGGCAGGTGGTCGAGGTGGCCGTCCTGGTCGGCGACTTTGCCTCGTGCGACGATCCACGCGCGCAGAAGGCCCTGCAGCGCATCAAGCAGCTCAGGCCGGAGTCGCTCGGAGGCAAGGGGCCGAAGGGCGGTCTCGTGTCCGACTTCCTGCAGGCCAACAGCGGGCTCGTCCATGGCGGAGCCGCGAATCGGCCACCGCTCCATGCCGCCATGCTGATTCCGAATCCGCTCCTGCCCGACGACTACTTTCAGCGCCAGCAGGTCGACGCCTTCGTCGCCGAGATGAACGCGGACGTCACCTACAGCCTCCTCGACTGCCCGGGGCGCTACACTGTGCGCGTGGCGACGTTCTCGGGAGCAGGCACGTTCCAGCAGGGGGATGGGAACGCCGCCGGGACCGAGTCGCGGAGCGGCTTCGTCGACGTCGCCGGCTTCGTCGAGGCTCTGCGGGGCAGCGGGTGGAAGGAGCCCAGGCTCCGCGGGGTGCAGGGAGAGAGCCTGCTCGTCGAGGCCGCGGATCGGGCCCACCGGCTCACGGTCGCGCTCAGGAAGCAGGGCTGGCAGGCATGGGAATTTCACGACCGCGACGAGAGCATCGTATGCGTGGGCAGCATCGATCGGCTCGCGGTCCCGGGCGCCGATGGCCGACCGCAGGTGCATCCGGAGATCGCGAGGATCGTGGCGGCTTTGGCCCCCGATCAGGCGGCCCTCGCATCGGGGCAGATCGTGCCGCGTTCGTTCGACGGCGTCATGCTCGACCTCCAGCCGAAGCCGATCGACGTGCCGCGGCAGCCGACCCGCCGTTGAACCACCGCCCCTCGTGACCGCGACCGGGATAAGAGACGTGACCGAGGGCGCAAGCGACGACGGCCGTGGCGCACGCTGGGCGACACCCGACCCTGCTGAGACGCCGGCCCGCCGCGAACCGGTCCTCGTCCTCGGCACCACCAACGCCGGGAAGGTGCGCGAACTCCTGGCGCTCGTCGCGCCGCACGGGCTCACCTGCCGAGCGCTCTCCGAGATGGCCGGTGCCGTCGAGGTCGACGAGACCGGGGCGACGTTCGCCGAGAATGCCGCCCTCAAGGCGGTCATGCAGGCGCGGGCGCTCGGCCACTGGGTCCTCGCCGAGGACAGCGGCCTCGTGGTGCCCGCGCTCGACGGGGAGCCGGGAGTCCGTTCAGCCCGTTTCGCCGGGCCGCCGGCGCCGGGCGACGGCACCCCGGTCGACGAGCGGAACAACCGGCTGCTCCTCGATCGCCTCGCGGGCATGAGCGGGATGGAGCGGTCCGCGTGGTACGCCTGCCACGCGGTGCTCGCCGATCCGACCGGACGCGTCGTGGCCGAGGCGACGGGCACCTGCCACGGCCTCATCACCCGCGCGCGCCGGGGGACGGGCGGCTTCGGCTACGACCCGCTGTTTCTCGTGCGGGAGTGCCACCGCACCTTCGCGGAGATCGGCCCCTCCTACAAGGCGATCGTGAGTCACCGGGGGCGGGCTCTGAGGGCGATGCTGCCGCTGCTCGTGAAGGCGTTGCGTGCATCGTGATGTCCCATCGGCGGATCCGCCGTCGCGGGCTTTCGTGGGCGCCGATCCACGCCGTCCCGCTCGCCTCACACCGCCGTCACGGGATGCGCGAGCCGGTGCTCCACGACCCGCAGCGCGTCGGGCGTGCCATCCATCCTGTCGGCCACGCCCGCGATCGCCGGGGTGAATCGCTCCAGTCCGGAGACGAACTCCTGCACCCGCGCGCGATCGATCTCCTCGAGCAGCGTGAAGGTGCCGCAGCCCATCGCGGCGAGGAAATGGGCGTTCATGAGCTGCTCCGCATGGGCCCGCTCCGGCAGGACGAGCAGCGGCTTGCCCAGGTGGAGCGCCTCGCCGATGAGCTGGTTGCCCGCGGCGGCGATGACGGCGCGGCAGCCGGCGAGATCATCCACGAACCGCCTGTCGTCGATGGCATGGAACGAGACCGAGCCGGTCGGCTCCCGCTCGCCGAGGCCGTAGACCCGCACCGGAAGGCCGCAGGCGGCGATCGCGTCGATGGCCGAGAAGGGGGTGTGTCGTCGCAGGTAGCTGACGACGTAATCCCCCGCATGTGGCGATGCGGCGACGATCTCGGCCCGCAGCAGCGGCCCGACCTGGACGACGTGCTCCCAGCCGCGGCGGAGCGGTGGCCGGAAGAACGCCGACACGACGGTGTCCGCCGCGTCCATCACGTACATCCACACGGCATGGCTCATGAACCACGCATTCCACTGGAGCGTCCAGGGCAGGGCGTCGAGGTCGTAGGCGAGCAGGAAGTGCTGGTGATCGATGCTCACGAGCGGAATCCCGAGGCGACTGGCCGCGCGGGGCAGTGCCGGTTCGAAGTCGGTGATGGCGATGTCCGCACCGAAGGCCTCGAGGTCGGCGATCATGCGATCGACCAGCGGCCCGATCTGGCGGGCCTGGTAGTCGAGGCCGGCTGCGATCGATCGCATGACGTCGAGCCGGCCGCCGACGTACTGGAAGACGATCCCGGGGATCGACTCGATGCGCACCCTGGGCATCCGCATCGCCAGCCTGCGGCGCATGAAATCGAGGCCGTCGGCGCCCGTGTAGACGAGCACATCGTGTGCCGGGTCGAGACGCTCGATGAGCGTGCACACGCGGGATGCGTGGCCCCGCCCCTCCCCGCAGAGGCTGATCGCGATGTTCGCCATCGGCAGAGGTGGTTCAGGCGGTGGAGGACGGGCGGGGCTGCGGGGCAACGAAGGACGACATTCTGCTCTGCCGGCGCCGCGCCTGCCAACGGCCGTGGCGTCGGAGCGCACGACCGCGCTCGGCGGGTGTGGCACATGGACCGCGTGCCACAGGGGCGCCCGACTCGCGGATGTCCCGGTGCCGCGGGCCCGCTGACGGAGCGTCGGGCTCCGTGTCGCGAGGAGGTGATTTCCCGTTGTGACGAACGGGGGCGGTTGGCTACCCTTCCGCCCCGCCGGAGCCCGGCGAGAGCGAGTCCGCGGTCGCACGATGCGCCGAGTCGCGGTCGGCGATCGTCCTGCCGTTTTGACCGAGTGTCGTCCGGGGCCTGAGACCGTCGCGGTCTTCTCCACTGGCGGCCACGTGCCGACGGTCCTGCCATGAAATTTCGCACCTGTCTGCTCGCCGTCTGCATGGTCATCGTGCCGACCGTGGCGATGTTCTCCCATCTGATTCCCGCGGGTACCCGCCGCTCGGTCCGTGATTGCGTGATGACGTGGTGGACAACGCGCGCTCAGCCGACGGCCGTCACGCCGACCTCCGCGGCCCGCGATCCCATCCAGACGGTCCCCGGCGAGCCCGCGTCCGCGCTGGTGGCCA
Organism: Planctomycetaceae bacterium; assembly: GCA_046091445.1. GTDB lineage: Bacteria > Planctomycetota > Planctomycetia > Pirellulales > UBA1268 > QWPN01. The sequence goes on from JBJTBO010000148.1 coordinate 7,072, forward strand.
CCGCGAAGCCCGGCGGTCCGGCCCCGCCCCCTCCCGGCCCCGACCCCGGCGTGCAGCCGCCTC
>JBJTBO010000149.1:0-9284 GCA_046091445.1 Planctomycetaceae bacterium
GAGGCCAGCGCGGCCTGCGCCACGATCTCGAGCCCCATCACCGCCGGCAGGAGCGGCCGACCGTGCAGGCGGTGCTCGAGGAGGAAGCGATCGCTCGACGGGTCGAGCCGAACGAGCACGTCGACGGCGTCGCCGTGGCGATCCACCCGATCGACGAGGCTGCCCGCGTCCGCTGCGGAGCCCGCGTGGGGGGACGGCTCGCCGCGGGACTGTCGCGGGGCGACGGGCTGCCCTGCCACCGGCTTCGGCGCGAGCGCATCGGGACACATCGCCGGCTCGGTCACCAGCACCTCGGCATCCGGCAGGCCGGCCTCGATGTCCTCGACGAACCGCCGCACACCCTCCGCGAGCGGCATGAAGTGGAGCCCCAGGCGCTCGAGCGCGAGCTTGCTCTCCGGGCGATAGGCCATCCCGACCTCGCCCCAGGCGTGCCAGTGGAACGTGGTCGCCGCCAGCCCGCGGCGCCGTGCGCGCCAGGCCGCGACACTCTTGGCGAGCAGGTCGTTGGCCAGCGAATAGTCCGCCTGGCCGAGGCCCCCGAGCCGCCCGCTGGTCGATCCGAAGCCGACGAGGCACTCGAGCGAACGCGGGTCGACCACAGCCATGAGATGCTCGAGCCCGACGCACTTCGGTCCGAGCGTCGCCTCGTAGCCGGCCCGCGACTTGCGCTCGAAACGACAGGCCGCCTCCTGACCGGCGCCATGCACGATGCCGCGGATCGGGCCGACGTCGGCCACGACCTGCCCGACGAGCCGCCTCACCGCCGCCGCATCGGCAAGGTCACAGGGAAGATAGCGGGCCGACACTCCCGCCCGCGCGTACTGGTCGAGTGCCGTCGCGATCTCGATCGACTTCTCGACCACCCGCCACGCGGCCCGAGGGTCGTCGCCTCGCTGGCGAGCCTGCAGCATCACGTCACCCATCAGCCCGCGCCGGCCCGCCTCCTCGAGCACGAGCCACGCGGGCTCGACGGCGATCGGACGCGTCGAGCCGACGAGCACCAGCGACAGGCCGTGGCGCCTGCCGAGCTCGAGGGCACAGGCCGCCGTCACGCCGCGGGCACCGCCGGTCACGAGCCAGACGCTGCCGCGCTCGAGTGACTTGGGGGGCCGGCCTCGCTCGGCGAGGGGCATCTCGCGTGCTCCGACGGTCACCCGTCGCAGTCCGCCCACCGGACCGGCACCAGGCACGAGGCCCGTTTCGACAGCCCCCGCGGCGTCGGTCATCTCGGTGACCACCGCGGCGGCGACGACCGCCTCGGTGAGGCTCGCCGGAGCATCGAGAACACGCACGTGAAGATCGGGAAACTCCCTGGCAAGCGCCTTGCAGAGACCGGCGAGACCGCCGCCGTCAGCGGCCGTGATCCGACCGGAAACCCCGAAGTCGCCGCCGAGATCGACCACCGCCGTGAGCGTCGCCCCGGCAAGGCCGCCCGACGCGAGTCGGGCGGTGATCCACCGCTGGCAGGCGAAGTAGGCCGCCGCGAGCGCCCGCTCGCGCCTCGCGATCCATGACTCACCGGCGGCATCGACCGGCCGTCCGCTGAGCAGCACGAGATGATGCACGGGTGCGTAGCGGTCTGCCTCCTCGACGGATGCGATCGCTTCGGCGACCGTCGCACCCGTGGCGTGCGCGGGCCGGGCACCCGCCGCCGCGAGCGCGGTCGCAAGCGCCTTCGCCGCCGCGTCGTCCCCGAACAGGAGCACGTGCTCGCCGGCAAGGGAGCGCGTCGGAATCGGCGGCGCGCGATCGACGATCTCGAGACGGTATCGGCGGGTGACATCGGCGGATGACGCCGTCGAGCCGGACGTCCGCGAGGGAACGATCGAGCCGACCGGCAGGCTCGCGTCGTCACCGAGCCAGTCGGCCGTCAGCGGACCGCCGGAGTGCGCCACCGGGTCGTCGCCGTCGATCCCGATGGCGAACCACACGCACGCACTCGACAGGGCAGACGCAGGTCGTGACACAGGTGACCGGGCGCCGAAGAGGGCGGCACACGCATCCGCTGCGGCACGGGTGCCGTCTTCAAGGAGCACGCTCGCAAGCGGAGACGGCGCCACCGCATCCTCGAACGTCTCTCCAGCCGGGACGAGGCGTCCAGCCGCGTCCACGACGTGGATGCCGCCGGCCGCCAGGTCCGCGACGACAAGGCCCTCCGCCTCGCACCCGACACCATCGATGAGGTCGCGTGCCATGGCCGCGCTGCGGCAGCGCGTCGCGATCCGCTCGACGAGCATCGTCACATCCGCCGTCGCCGCGTTCTCACCAGGCGGTGCCACCGCGACGAGGCCCGTCTCGTTCCAGCCCGCGACGGCACCATCCACTCCGGAAAGCCGCACGAGCGTGCACCGCAGGTCCATGGCGACACGCTGCGTCACGGGCCTCGCATGGCGTGCAAAGCAGACGACCATGCCGCGCACGCCGCGGCCGCCCGCAGGTGCGACCACCAGACGATCCCACCGGACGCTCGCGGACGCGACGCGGGAGACCGGATCGAGCACCGCCGTCGTCGCCGTGGAATCGTCTGCCGATGCCATCTCGAACGCCGGCGCGACCGTCGGACGAGCGGTGGGCCTCAGGACCGCGGTGCCGGGACCCGCCGACGGGCCGGCATCCCGACCGGGCCAGCCGTGTCCGTCGGACAGCCCGCCCGCGCCGAACCCTCCACCAGACGAGCCACGCGGTTCGACCTCTGCGCCGGCCGCTCCATCCACGCTCGGATCGCGATCGGAAGCGACGCGGTCGTCACGATCGCACCCCACGCGTGGCAGCAGGTATTCGAGCAGGTGCCTGAGCGTCGGGAACGCGTCGAGCGACACGTCGTCGTCCGCCGTCAGACCGTACTTCAGGCCGATCTCGCCCACGAGCTGCGCCTTGCGGATGCTGTCGATCCCCAGATCCGCCTCCAGGTCCGCATCGAGCTCCACGATCTCACGTGGATACCCCGTCTGCTCCACCACGAAGTCGATCAGGAACGTCTCCAGCTCCTCGCTCGACGCACCACCGCCCACGTTCCCAGCCGATGCGACCGCGGGCACCTCCACCGCCACACTTTGAGGCGACGACGGCACGACCGGCGACGTCACGCCAGGCGAGCTGGACGCTGATCCTCGCGACGGCACGTCCGCAGGCGGGTGATACCCGTTGCCATGGGCGTGGCCATGAGCGTGGCCGTTGCCATTGCCGTTGCTCATGGCCGCTGCGGCGAGCGCGGCGACACTGCGCGCCTCGCGATCGGCTGCCGGCACGGGCTTGCCCGCCCGCTCGGCGGTCGCCCGGTTGCGCTCGCGACGACGGGCGGTCGCGTCGAACACGCGTACGCGTCCGGAAGCACGCACTCGCCCCGAGCGCGTCGCAGGGGCGGGGGCAGGAGCGGGAGCAGGGGCGGAGGTCGTCACCGGCCGGAGAGCCCCCGCGGCGTCGAGCTGCTCGGCGAGTCGCTGGAGCGTTTCCTGTGGTGCCCGCCCACGCTGGTCGAACTGCATGAAGCGGACGTCCTCCCGGCCTTCGAGAATGCGCCGCGTGAGCCCGGTCAGCACGCCGGACGGTCCGACCTCGACGAACGTGCGCACGCCCCGCTCGTAGAGCTGCGTCACCGTGGCGATCCAGCGGACAGGCTGCGTCATCTGCGCGACCAGGCTCGCCCTCACGGCGACCGCATCGACGAGCAGGTCGGCCGATGTGCTCGCCATCATCGGCCGCCGAGTGGTCTCGATCGGCAGCGTGTCGTTGACGGCCGCGAGTCGTTCGGCGGCGGCGGCGAGCAGCGGCGTGTGGTACGGGCTCGGCACGGCGAGGCGCTTCGACTTCACCCGCCGCGCCTCGAGCAGCGTCTCGACGGCATCGACGTCACGCGCGGCCCCGCCGACCACGAACTGCTGCGGCGCATTCTCCGCACACAGCCAGACGCGGTCGCGGAACGGCTCGAGCGCCCATTCCACGGTGGCACGATCCGCGATGACCGACAGCATCGCCCCATCCCTGGGGCCGTGACTGCCCACTGCGTCGGCGCGGGCCCGCGCCGCCCGCGCACCCGACGCGAAGCTCCAGGCCCCTGCGGCGACGAGCGCGGGCAACTCGCCGAAGCTGTGGCTCGCGAGGATGTCGGGCTCGAAGCCGAGCCGACGCAGCGTGTGCCAGGCGACGAGGTCCGCGAGAAACATCGACCACTGCGTGTCCCAGACGCGGAGGCCGAGGCCGGAAGGGTCGTGCCATGCGATCTCCGCGAGCGTGGCATGACCCGCAGCCCTTGCGGCCGCATCCACCTCGGCGATCGCCGCCGCACCGGCGGGCACCGCGCCGAGGTCGCGGAACATGTCGGCGTACTGCGATCCCTGCCCCGGAAAGAGCGCCGCGACGAGCGGGCGCGCAGACGCTGCAGGCGTCGCGGCGACGGCCCGAGGGGCCGGTCGCGCGGTCGCACGCGGCACGGCCGCCCCGTTGTCGACGACGACGTGCCCGGCCTGATCGTCCTGTGCGACGGTCACGGCGCCGGCGCGATAGGACCCGTCGCCGACCGCGTCGATGGGCAGTCTCGCGCTCGCCGCCTCGAGGCCGTGCACCCGTCGCTCTGGCGTGGCGAGTGCGGCCGATGCCGGCAGCGCACCGGCGGAGAGCGCCCGCGTCAGCGCGAGCAGGCCTGCGGCGCCGGCCGCGGCGCCGGCGTGGCCGATGCGCCCGTCGATCGCGCCGGCGACGGCGGCCGGCTCACGGCCCCCGTAGGCGCCGCCGATCGCGGCCAGATGAGCGTCACACCGGTCGTGGCCCCCGGCCGTGGCGACCTCGACGGCCCGCACCAGGTCGGTCCCGATGTCCGCGTCCCGGTGTGCCGCTTCGATCGCATGGGACACAGCGGCCGCGGCCGAGCGGTCGGCACCGACCCCGATCCCGCGAATGACTCCCCGAATCTGGTTCCCGGCGGCACGGGCGTCGGCGAGGCGCTTGAGCACGAACACCACGGCACCCTCGGCCGGAACGTCGCCGCCGCTCACGCGCCCGTCGAGCACGCTCGTCGGCCGGTCCGAGAGGTACCGCCCCAGCGATCGACCCTCGTACGACATGAGGTCGAGGCAGCGCTCGCCGGCGGCACAGAGCACCGCGTCACAGTGTCCCTCCCGCAGCATGTCGGCCGCGGCGGAGAGTGCCGCGACGCTCGAACAGTCACCCGCATCGAGCGCCAGCGCCCCCCCCATGAGATCGAACGTCTTCGTGAGCCGGCTCGCGAGCGTGCTGCTCGTGAAGCTGCCGGTCTCGTCGACGAGCGCCGGCATCCGCTCGAGCAGCTTCTTCTCGTACGCCGCGACGATGCGCTGCCGGTCGGCCGGCGCGACGCCACGTCGCCCGAGCGCGTCCTCGAGCAGCCGCACCGTCTCCGGCAGACGCAGCCCCATCTGGAGCTGGTTCGAGAAATCGCCCCCGAAGAGCGTGCCCACCACGACGGCCGTGCGGGTGCGGTCGATCGCCTTCGCGCCGCCGGCGTCGGCGAGCGCCTCGTCGGCCGCCTCGAGGAGCATGAACTGCAGCGGGTTCGCTGCGGCGATCTGCTTGGGCGGCACCTTGTGGCGACGCCAGTCGTACGAAAAGTCGCGCACGAACCCGCCGACGTCCGACACCACGTGCCAGGCCCGCGGGCCCGACGGATCGAGCACGCCCGATGCATCCCAGCGCTCGGGCGGCACCGGACCGATCGCGGTCTCGCCGCGTTCGAGCCGCGCGAAGAACGCCTCACGGGTCAGCGAACCGGGCAGGATGCAGCCGGCACCCACGATCGCGATCGCGTCGTGATCCGGGTCGTGCGCGGGCCGTGACGCGGGCGGACGCGGCGCGGACGCGGGCAGGTGCTCCGCGATCGCCAGATGCACGTTGAGGCCGCCGATGCCGAAGGCGTTGACCGCCGCGAGCCGGGGCGTGCCGTCGGCATGGGCCGGCCACGGCAGCGCGGCTCGGGGGACGGTGAACGGGCCGCGCTCCCAGTCGAACGCGCGGCTGAGTTCGCGACAGGTGGAGCCGGGCGGGATGAGCCCGTGCTCGATCGCCAGCACGACCTTGACGAGGCTGGCGATGCCGGCGGTCTCGAGCGTGTGGCCGATGTTCGCCTTCACGGAGCCGATGGGAAGCTTGCGGCCGGCCGGAACGTGTCCTGCCATCACCCGCGCGAGCGCGGCGAGTTCGGTCGCGTCGCCCACCTGCGTGCTCGTGGCGTGCGTCTCGATGTACTCGAGACGGCCCAGGTCGTTCGGGTCGGAATAGGCCCGCTGCACGGCGGCGATCTGCCCCTCCTGCCGCGGAGCCCAGAGGCTCTTGCCCTTGCCGTCGCTCGCCACGCCCAGGCCCCGAATCACCGCCCTGATGCGGTCGCCGTCGGCCACCGCACGCGAGAGCGTCTTGAGGACGATCGCCACGTAGCCTTCGGCCGTGACGAGTCCGTCGGCGGCCTCGCCGAACGGGCACGACCCGGTCGCGCTGACCGACTGGGCTGCCGAGAAGAGCACGAGGCTGTCGGACTTGCAGTAGGAGGCGCCGCCCACGATGGCCTGGTCGATCGACCCCTGCAGGAGCGATCGGGCCGCGATGGCCAGGGCCTGGAGGGACGAGGCGCAGGCCGCGTCGACGACGAGATACGGGCCGCTCAGCCGCAGCGCCTCGCGCACGATGCTGGCCGCCCCGATGGCGCCGAAATCGAGGCGCTCGCCCGGCCTGCGACCGGGATAGCGCCGGCGCACCCCTGCGGTGACCTCCGCGGCGACGGCACGCGTCGCGTCGCCGAGCACCACGCGGGCCGCGTCCACGTCGGCGAGCACCGTCGTCGCCTCGTCGATCCCGCTCGCGTACACGATGTCACCGATCTTCGTGCTGCCGCCGGTGTGGCCGACGTAGACGCCGGTCCGTCGGTCCGCGGGCATGGCGAAGGGATCGAGGCCGGCGTCGTGGCACGCCTGCGACGCCACTTCCAGGAAGAGGTGGTGCGCGACGTCATAGCGCCCGAGGAGATCGTCGGTGATCGGACAGCGACTCCGATCGACCGGCCGGTCCGGGACGATGCCGCCGATGTCGGAGTAGGTCCGACCGACCTTTCCCTTTTCGGGATCGAAGTAGAGATCCCGACGCAGCCGGGATTCGGGCAGCGGCCCCCAGGCCGTGCCGCCCTCCACCACGAGCTGCCAGAACGCCTCGAGCCCGTCAGCTCCCGGCAACCGGCAGGACATGCCGACGATCGCGAGCGACTCCGTCAAAATCAGGCGTCCTTGATCGGTGGTGGATGACTGCCGTCCGCGTCCCGCGCCGCCCGCGGTCAGGGCGGCCACGAGTGCCGTCGGCATCCATTCCCGACGCGGACCGATCCGTCATGCACCGCTCCTTCGCAGGAGGGGTGTCCGCATCCACGCATGGCTCTCCACCCGCTGGAGGGCGGGCGAAACCATTCGACGACCTTCCGGAGTATGACTTCACTGGAACGGCAGTCAAGTTTCCCCAACCGTTGCGAACCCCGCGTTTTCCGCGTTTTCACGCAGATTCGCCCCCGCATTGGCGGGAGGGTAACGTCGTCGCACATGCACTCGACCCAGGTCCTCCGTCACCGTGCCCCGCCCGCAATCAGCAGGCTGCTCGACCCGTTCGAGCACCTGATGCTCGTCGATTCCCGCCCCGATCATCCGCTCTGTTTCTTCCTCGAGTGCGACGTCGAGGGACCGCTGGACGAGGGCCGGCTGCGGGCGGCGCTCCTGGCGGCGGCTGCCCGCCATCCGCTCGTCCGCAGCCGCATCGCCTGGCGTGGCTGGCGACCACACTGGCTCGAACCCGACGTCGCTCCGCCCCTGCTCTGGCATCCCGACCCGGCCGACGAACCCTGGCGGTCCCCGGATCTGGCGGCGGAAAGCGGCGTGCGGCTCGTGGTGCTTGCCGGAGTGTCTCCCGACCGCCACCGGGTCATCCTCATGGTGCAGCACGCCGTCTGCGACGGGCTGGCGGCGCTCGAACTGCTGGGTGACATCTGGGCGGGCTACGCCGGTCTCGAGCCGGCACCATTCTCGACGGGACGCCGGCCGGGCGCCACGAGCGCCTCACCGGCGACCACCGCCGCCGACATGCGGAGGGACGCGCTCGCGGTGTCCGGGTTCCGCCCGAGGCCGCTCGCGCCGGTGCATGGCACCCACGGCGCCATGCTCGTCGCGGGACCACTCGAGCCACCGTACCTGACGCGCTCTTTCGCCCGCGATCTGGCCGCCCGCCTGCGCCGCGGGGCCACGCGCCGCGGGATCACGCTCAACGACGTCGTGGTGACGGCCGCGATGCGTGCGGCCATCGAGTGGAACGAGCGGGCCGCCGGTGAGGCCGGCAACGTGCGGATCAACGTGCCGGTGAGCCTGAGGGCACCGGGCACGCGGCAGCCGGCGAGCAACGTGCTCGGCTACGCGTTTCTCGACCGCACGCCGGAGGCCTGTGGTGATCCCGAAGGCCTCGCGCAGTCGATCGCGACGGCGACCCGCTGGATCCTCGAGACGCATGCGGCAGCCGAGTTCCTCGTCGGACTGCGGCCCGTCGACCGCGTGCCGGGCCTCCTGCGCCTGCTCACACGTGCCCCCGTCTGTCACGCCACCGGCGTCGTCAGCTGCCCCGGCGACCCGAGCCGCCGCATGCGTGTGGGGGCCCCGAAGATCGACGGATGCGATGCGCCGGGGGGGGTCGTGATCCGCGACATCACGGGCGTGCCACCCTTGCGGCCGCGCACCCGCGTCGCCATCGGGGCGACCACCTACGCCGGCGCGCTCGCGCTGTGCTGCACCTGCTCGGCCGGGCCCAACCCGCACGAGGCGGCCCGCCGGTTCCTCGACCTCATGCAGCCCGAACTCGAAGCCTTCGCCGAGTGAACTCGCAGGATCGCCGCACGCGGTGCGGGATCCGGTTCGACCCGACACGCGCCGACGCCCGGGCCGAACGCCGCGGACGATTGTCACGCCCGGACCAGCTTGTGGAACGCCGCGGTCAGCCTGGCCGTCACCGGGCCCGGCACGCCGTCCCCAATCCTGCGCCCGTCGATCTCGACGACGGGAATGACCTCGGCCGCGGTGCCGGTGAGGAAGCACTCATCCGCCGTGTAGAGGTCGTGCCGCACGAGCGCCTGCTCGCGGCAATCGATGCCCGCTGCCATGGCGAGCTCCATGACCGCCCCGCGCGTGATGCCCTCGAGGATGCCCGCGTCGGGGGGCGGCGTGAGCAGGCGATCCGCTCCGCCCTGGCTCCGCACCACGAAGATGTTGTCGCCGGTGCACTCCGCCACCTCGCCC
>JBJTBO010000150.1:0-10179 GCA_046091445.1 Planctomycetaceae bacterium
CGGTGCAGGAGGAGATCCTGCGCGTGGCGATCCAGGACGAGCTGTCGCACGTGATCCGGTCGATGCCGGGCATCGAGCGGGCGTCGGTGCTGTACGACGCGGGTGAGAAGCCGGGATTTCCCGGCGCGTCCTCGCAGCGCACGCCGACCGCGAGCGTCAACGTGCGCACCAACGCCGAGACGCCTCTCGAGGGTTCGCGGGTGCAGGCGATCCGCGAACCCTCGAGAGGGGTCTCGGCGTTGGTGCGCCCGTTGACGCTCGCGGTCGGCGCGCGGGGCGAGGACGCGCCGGGAAATCCCGGTTTCTCACCCGCGTCGTACAGCACCGACGCCCGCTCGATGCCCGGCATCGACCGGATCACGTGCGACAGCTCGTCCTGGATCGCCACGCGCAGGATCTCCTCCTGCACCGCCCTGCTCCGCCACGGGCTGTCGTTCTCGAGGGCGCGCCGCAGGCTGCTGCCGAACTCCCGTGGCATCGCCTGGGCATCGACCAGCGCGCGCATGTAGGCGGCGTGCCGCTGGCGCGGCACCCACACGCGGCCACTCTCGGTGTGGTGATCGGCCAGTTCGGCGCGATCGAGGGCAGCCTCGACGACGGCGAGTTCGGACGCCGGCAGCACGGTGCCGGGCAGCAGCTCCACCTCCTCTGCGGAGGGCCGCTCGTCGAGCAGCCAGATCGCCCAGCCGAAGGCGGCGGCGACCAGGCCGAGCGCGATGATCTGCGACGGGGTGGGACGCCCGCGGTGGGCGGTGCGGACGTCGGTCGAGGTCGGGGTGTCCATGGTCGGCGGGTTCACGCGGCACGAGCCGCGGCTTGGCGGTGGGGCAGTCGCAGGGTGACGGCCGTGCCCCCCTCGGCGCAGGCGAGGACGTCGAGGCTGCCGCCGGCACGCTCGGCGGCGACGCGGTCGACCGATGCGAGCTCGCGGAAGGGGCCCGAGTCGGCCACCTCGATCTCGATCGCATGACCGGTGTCGATCGCCGTGACGAGGACCTCGCGCAGGGGCGGCACGTCGCTGTCGGGGTCGTCGCACGCCGCGGCCTTCACGGCCGAGCGGACGAGCGACTCGAGCAGCCGCCGGACAGCGGTCGCGTGACCGGGAACGACGATGCTCGCGTCGACGTCGCAGTCGATCTGCACGAGCGTGCTGCCGTCGCGTCCGCGGGGCAGCGACGGATCGACCGCCCGGGCGACGTCCGCGACGAGCGTGGCGAGGCGGATGACCCGCCCACCTGGACGCTCGAGTGGCAGCAGGTCGGCGGCATCGGCATGGTCGGATCGCGTCATGGGAACTCCCTCTCCCGGATTCATCCTCGAGCGTCAAGCGACGGCGGCGTCAGCGACCGCACGCCGAGGCGATCGGTTCGACCGCTCCACACACGTCCTCCATCACCCAGCGGTTGACGTCGGCGAGCACGGCCGGCGACAGCGGGTCCCGCTCCGGATAGATGCGGACGGCGAGCATGGAGCCCGCGGCGTGGAACAGCCGCAGTGTGCGGTCGAGCGCGCGGGCCGTGGCCGGGTCGGCATCACGGTGGCTGCAGAGAAGCATCGGAAGCCTCCGGACCTCGTGGAGTCTCCCGAAGGATCCCTCGTCGAGCGGAAAGGAGCCGTCGAGCGATGCGGCGCCTGCGAACGCATTCGGGTGACGGCAGGCGATGCGGAAGGCCTCGGTACCGCCCGCACCGACCCCGACGAGATAGGTCCGTCGTGGGTGGATCGCGAGCTGGCGACGGACCGCGTCCACGGCGCGCCAGACGGCGGCTTCGCGATCGACGCCGGCAGCGGCTTCGACGGCCACGAAATTGCGGAGGCTGACGCGGGCCATCACCCTCCCGAGGTCGAACGTCGGCGTCGTGTCCGGCCGGTCCGGGAGCCAGACGAGAAGCGGGTAGCGGTAGCCCGGTTCATGCCCTTGCGGAATGAAGACGTGCGGACCGGACGTCGCCGACAGGAGATGGCGACGCGGCCGCCGCGTGGCGGGCGAACGCTGGGAACGGATGCCGAAGTTCGGCGACTGACCGGGCATCGGGCACCTCGTTGGACGGTGACGGCGCCGCGGCATGCGCCGCCGGCGGAACGACCCGGGGGTTTGTAGCCAACCCGCAGTCGGCCGGACAACGTCAACGCGATGGCGAACGCGGCGATGCTCCGCGCTGGCAAGGCGGGCAGGCCGGGGCGGGCGCGGTGCCGCGGGAGGCCGGGCAAGCGCGGTGATCCGGGAGCCCGTTTCGTCGTCGGGTGCACCGCCACCGCCACGCGGTCATGCGGTGCCCGTGAGCCGGTTCATCGCCGCGACCAGGTCCTTCACGGCCGCGATGCTCTTGTCGAGCGCGGCGCGCTCCGCCGGAAGTAGCTTGAGCTCGATGATGCGCTCCACGCCGGCCGCACCGAGCACGACGGGGACGCCGACGAAATACCCGCCGACGCCGTACTCGTCATGGCAGTAGGCGGCACATGGCACGAGTCGCTTCTTGTCGCGCACCACCGCCTCGACCATCTGGGCCGTCGCAGCCGCCGGGGCGTAGTACGCGCTGCCGGTCTTCAGCAGGCCCACGATCTCCGCCCCGCCGTTGCGGGCCCGGTCGACGATGGCGTCCAGTCGGGCGGTCGAGATCAGCTGCGTGACGGGAATGCCGCCGACGCTCGTGCAGGATGGCACCGGCACCATCGTGTCTCCGTGGCCGCCGAGCAGCATCGCCGAGATGTCCTCGACGCTGACGCCGAGTTCGAGGGCGAGAAAGGCCCGGTATCGGGCGGTGTCGAGGATCCCGGCCTGCCCGATCACCCGCTGCGGCGGGACCCCGGTCACCTGGAAGGTGCGCTGCACCATCGCATCCAACGGATTGGACACCACGATCACGATCGCTTCCGGGCTCGACTGGCGGATCCGCTCGGCGACGTCGCCGACGATGCGGGCGTTGGTCGAGAGCAGGTCGTCGCGGCTCATCCCGGGCTTCCGCGCGATGCCGGCCGTGACCACCACCACGTCGCTGCCGGCCGTGTCGGCCCAGTCGGTCGTGCCGGTCAGACGGGAGTCGAAGCCGACGATCGGTGATGCCTGGAAGAGATCGAGCGCCTTGCCGGCAGGCATGCCCTCGGTCGCGGGTATGTCGAGGAGCACGATGTCTCCGAGTTCTGCCGCCGCGCACCAGTGGGCGGTGGTGGCGCCGACGTTGCCGGCACCGATGACGGAGATCTTCGCGCGACGCATGAATCAGGCTCCTGGGACGGTGAAAAAAGGAACGGGTGCGAGAGGCCGGACGCCGTCTGCGGTCAGCCGGTGCCGGGTGGCACGTCGATCCGCTCGGGCAGTTCCTCGCGGGAGCGGGGACGGGCGAGCCGGGACTCGCGGCGGCCTGACAGGAAGCCCGCGACAATGAGTGCGGCCACGGCGGCGACGATGCCGAGGAACAGCCAGGTCGGAAAGCCGTCGGTCGGCCCCATCGGCGGGATGGGCCGCCACTCCGCGGAACGGCCGATCACCAGCGCCGTCTCCATCCGGCGTCCCCGCAGCGGCTCGTCGCCGTCGGATGAGAGGATGTCGACGTTGGCGAGCGGGTAGCCGTAGCGCTTGAGTGCGAACCCGTTCACCCGCACGCGCTCCGAGATGCTGTCCCCCGTCGGCATGCCCGCCGGCACGTCCCGCACCAGGCAGACGACCGGGTAGCTCTCCTGTTCCCGGCCATCGACCTCGAGCGGCGGGGTGTCGACGAACACGAACAGCTCCCAGTAGGCGTCGATCCCGGTCTGGTCGCGACGCCAGGGCTCGTCGATGGCGATCCGCGTGGCCTTTCTCGCGACGCCGACGATGCTGACCGGATCTCCGCGGTGCCGCTCGAACCAGCGCTGCGACGGGTCGATGATCGGGACGATGTCGGTCCGTCCGGCCGACGGATCGTCGGCCAGCCCGCCGACGGCCTTCAGCATGCCGTACACCGCGTCGGTGTCGCCGGCGACGAGCTTGCCGCCGTCGCGAACGGCGTCGAAGAGCGCGTAGTCCATTCCGAGCGACCCGAGCGGGGTCGCAGGTCGAAACTCGACCGCCGTCGCGGCGATGAGCAGCGAAGCGGGGGCCTCCGGCCACGGGGTGCCGTCGGCCGGAGCCGGGCCGGGCCGGGGCATGGAGCCCTTGCCGAGCGGAAGGCCGATCACCACGGCGGGCTCGTCGATCACCCGCCATCTGACCCACGCCCGCGGTGCCCGCAGCACGATCACGTCGACGGGGGCCGATGAGGAGCCGGCCGCCTCAGGCACGATCCTCACCACGTCGTACGACTCCTGCCCCGCAAGAGCCCGCTCCTCCTCGTCGAGCGGCTGCGGCGCCACGAAGACCGCCCTACCCTGCACCGTCACCAGCCCGTCCCCGATTTCCGCCGAGGCATCGGGACGGTACGGAGTCGCCGAGGCCTTCCACCCGCGCCACAGATCCTCCGGTGCGCCGAGGCGTTGCAGGACGCGGATCGCGATGCGCTGCACGTCCGCATCCCAGGCGGTCGCGTGCTCGATCTTCTCACGTGCCGCCCGGTCGATGCCGCGTTCCTGCAGGAAGTCGGCAAATGCGACCGCCGTCGTTCCCTCGGCGGCACGGGCGGCCGGGACGAGGCGGCTCTCGCACGCCGCCATGAGCGTCGCCATGGCGGCGAGCACCATGGCCCGCGTCACGCAGCGACGGCTCTGCAAACGGCCGGCAACGCCCGCAGGCCACCGCGCACGGATCCCGGACATGATCATGGTTGGGTCTCCGATGTGACTCCCAGGGGCTCCGTGGTCGGTGCGCCATCTGCCATCGCCATGCGCCGTAGCGCCTCGCCGATCGTCACGGGTTCGTAGCCGGCGAGCGCCGCGTCGACATCGACCGGATGGCGACCGGACCGACGGCCCGACCGCTGGACCAGCCACAAGGCCGCGACGCCGAGCCCCATCATGACGGCGAAGAGGGCTGGAAGCCATGCAGCCGGTGAACGGGCCGAGTCGGGGGCCCTGGGCGTCGGCCTCCAGAGGGGCCGCTTGGCCATCACGAGCGGGGCGACACGGACCGTGTCGGTGGCCTGATAGGCATGCCGCTTGAGGAAATATCCGACCACGTCGACGGCCTCGTGGACGCGGAGCCCGGTCGGCATGCCCTCGGGACTCTCGAGAAACTGGATGATGATCGGCGAGGATGGACCGTCGGTCGGCTCGAGCCATCCCTGCCAGTAGCCCTCCAGCCCCGCCGCGTTGGCGGGAGCCGCGAGATACTCCACGCGATGCAACGTGCCGCGCAGGCTGACGAGGCGGCCCCGGAACGAGCGTGGCTGGCCGAACAGCTCGCCGAAGCTCACGGGTGGCGCCGACGTCAGGTCGTCCGCCGTCGCGTGGCTGAGCGTGCGCCAGGTCTGCACCCACGCCTCCATGTCCGCCTCGCGGAAAAACGTGTCGTCCCGCACCCGGGACAGCACGTCGTCGGCCGCGGACCGCGCGGAGAGGGATGGTCGCGTGGCGACCGCGTCCACCGGGGCCTCGACGATCACCTCGGTCCCGGCCGGTCTGGGGCCGCGCACGATGTCGAGCGCCGTTTCGACCTGGGGCGCGGGAGGGGGTGGCGCCCTGCGCCAGGAACGCTCGAGCACGTTCAGCAGGAGCACGACCGCCACGGCCCACGGCAGGAAGCGCCACAGCATCCGTCGCTGCTCGACGGGCGTGAGGTGCGTCCTCGTTTTCGGGCGCCTGCTGCCGCCCGTCGGTTGGTCGACGGCGGGAGCGTCGGTCGGATCGGTCACGACGGCGTCTCTTCCGTGGCCGACTCGGACGCACGCCGCTGGCGACGCATCTCGCGCCAGACGTAGCAGCCGAAACTTCCCGCGAGCGTGACGGGCATCGCCAGCATCAAGAGGATGCTGAAGAAGTAGCCCCGCGCGAGATTGAGCCCATCGGGATCCGATGTGTTGACGCTGTCCTTGCAGGTCGGGCAGGCCCACGCCACGGCCATGCCGACCGTCAGGATCGCGACCGCGCCGGCCAGCGGGAGCACGGCGCGGCATGCTCGCGCTGCGGTGGTGCGACGCCGGGAATGGATGCCCTGCCCTTCCATACCAGCATCATAGCCCGTCCGCTTCCGGCGAAAAACCGGTCCTCAACGGGCTCCTCACGGGCCCGGGAACAGGTGGTAGAGCATGGCGTAGATCACCACGCCCGTCACGGAGACGTAGAGCCACACGGGGAGTGTGATCCGGCCGAGGCGACGATGGGCCTCCCAGCGCCCCTTCCAGGCGAGGAAGAACATCCGGATCGCGAGCACCGGCACCGCGGCGGCGAGCACCACGTGGGAGATGAGGATCGAGAAGTACACCGGCCGCACGATACCCTGGCCGCGGAACGGCACGCTGCCCGCGATCGCGTGATAGGTGAGGTAGGAGACGAGAAAGATGGCCGAGACGACGAAGGCCGCCACCATCGCCGCACGATGGGCCTTCCATTGGCCTCGTGCGATCAAGACCCAGCCCGCGATCAGCAGCACGGCAGCGATCGCATTGAGCACGGCGTTGGTCGTGGCCAGCGGGTGCACGGCCACGAGGGCCACGGGGTGAGGCGTCACGGGGGGCTTTCCTTCCCGTCCCCGGGCGATTCAGAAGCGTCGTCGGCCTCGGCGAGCACCTCACGGATGAGCCGCTTGAGCGCGGCGACCCGGTCTTCCTGAAGCAGGTGGTAGCCACCGCGCAGGCGACCCTGGCGGTCGAAGACGACCCCGCGCTCCGAGTGGACCCCGACCTCGACGGGGAGCTTGAAGAGACCGAGTCCGACGGAGCGGATCACGGCCATGTCGCCGGTGAGGAACTTCCATCGGGCCGGATCCGCCTCGAAGCGATCGGCGTAGCGGCGGAGAACGTCCGGCGTGTCGTTCTCGGGATCGCAGGTGAGACTGACGACGACGAAGTCCGGATCGTCGATCTCGCGGAGAATGTCGGCGACGGCCTGGTTCTCACGGAAGCACGGCCCGGGGCAGTTGGAGAAGAAGATCGCCCCCATCCAGACTCGGCCGCGCAGGCTCGTCGAGTCGAAGGGGGCTCCGGTCTGGTCGGTGAGGACGAACGGCACGTCGCCGGCCGGGACCGCCGTCTCGTCGTCGGGCGCGACGGTGCCCGCGATCGGCGCGGGCGTCTCGGGACGCGTGGTCTGCACCGATTGCTCGCCGGTGCACCCGGCGATGCAGCCGACGAGGATCGCGGCGGCACCGCTCCGCACCGCCGGCCTGAGCACTCGGTCGAGCCTCGCTGCGAGCCTCCCGCGGAGGGCGCCCGGATTCAATGCGCCACCTCGGCCGGCCCGGCGGACGCCGCAGCCGCATCCTCGAGCAGTCGCACGTCGGAGGGCCGTGCCATGTGCAACGCCCGCTCCTGCGACACCATGCGGTTGCGCAACCCGACGTCGGGCACGAGCATGATCGCGAGGAACACCGCCATCATGGCGGCGGGGATCGTCAGGACATACTTCCAGTTCGCCTCCCACAGGACGTGCATGAAGAAGAGCACGACGAGCATCGCCTTCGTGCACGACACGGCCATCATGAATGCCCAGCCCACCTGGGGCTGGTCCCGCCACGGCCACGCCGCGGAGTAGGTGAAGAACGACATGGTCGTCAGCACGCAGAGTGCGACGAACACGGCGAGGTAGGTGCCCAGGCCCCCGTGACCGTGATCCGCGTCGTGGCCACCTGCGTGGTGCGCCACGTCGGCATGACCGCCGTGGATCGCATCGTCGGCCGACTGGCCCGCGCGGGTCACCGGTCCGTGACGGCCCGCGTCGGCCGCCGGTTCATGGTCGTGCATGGCGATGATCCTGGGGGAGGGAGGGCCGCTTCCGTCGCGCGATCGAAGCGTCGGTCAGAAGAGGTAGAGCAGCGGAAAGAGGAAGATCCACACGAGATCGACGAAGTGCCAGTAGAGCCCGGCGTTCTCGATCATGCCGGACCGCTTCGCGTCGAGCCGGAGGCCGAGCAGCACCGCGAACACGATCAGGCCGACGATGACATGGATGGCGTGAAACCCCGTGAGCAGGAAGTAGGTGCTCGCCCACATCGAGCCGCCCGGGATCACGATCGGCAGCTTGAGCCAGGGGAAGGTGTCGTTGAGGCCGTGTCCCGACCCGCCGTGCCCCGCACCGTGCGCGGCGCCCTCGGCCGGCAGCGGCATCACCTGGTCGGCGACGACCGCCAGATCGAATGCCTGCTGGTCGGGGCTGGCCACCATCTTTCGCACCTGCTGGAGCCGCGTGCGGGCGGAGGCCTCCTCGGTGGACAGCGACTCCGCCGGCCGCTCGTCGAGCTGTTGGAGCCGCTCGATCATCGCCGCCTCGCCGAGGCGGGCCCGCACCGCGGAGCCGTAATAGAGATCGGGTCGCTCGTGGATTCTCCCGCGCGGTGCCCACGGGTAGATGCCGTGCGAAAACTTGGCCTGGTACTCGTACGCCTTCACGCCGAGGAAGAGGGTCCCGAGCACGAAGGTGAGCACCATCCACGCCTTGGCGAGGCCGGTCCTGTTGGCCCGTGCCGCCTCGAGGGCCAGCACGATGGTGACGCTCGAGCAGATGAGCACGAACGTGTTGAAGGCGCCGATCGGCTCCGAGAGGTGCACATGGTGGGGCTTCGGCCACACCGCGGCGCCGAAGCGGAGCACCACGTAACTGCCCAGCAGGGCAGCGAAGAACATGATCTCGGTCGAGAGAAAGAGCCACATGATGAGCTTGCCCCGCGACAGGGGCAGCCCCGGCTGGTACTGCAGGTGGACGTGGCCGGCGTGATGGCCGTCGTCACCGTGCCCTCCATCGTGTCCGTGTCCGGAGTGGTCGTGGGAGAGCGAGATGGCCGATGCGTTCATGGTGGCGGTTCGTCGGGAGATTCCGGCAGGAAGGGCAGGTCAGGCGTGCGGGATGCTCGACGGTGCCCCGAAGAGGCCCGCCGCGACGAGCAGGCCGAACAGGACGACGAGCGACGCGAGGAGGAGCAGTCGGGCGGAGGCGGTGTCACGACGGACGGCGAACCGCATCGTCGCGAGAGCATACGTGATCGAGAGGAGCGCCGCCGACAGGAAGAACCGGACGCTTCCCGAGGGCACCGCGAGCACGAGGCTGGCCGGGACGAACGCGAGCGACGCGGCCAGGGATTGGCCCGCCGCGCGGAGGCCGGTGTCATCGACGACCGTCAGCATCCGGAGTCCGGCGGCCGCGTATTGCCTGCGGTAAAGCCATGCGATCGCCATGAAGTGCGGGAACTGCCACAGGTAGAGCACGGTCGCGAGGGCGGCCACGGCAAGGGCCGAGCGGGAATCGCCCGCCGCGAACCGGGCGGGACCGTCGGCGGCGAGCCAGCCGATCGCCACGGGGAGTGCGCCGGCGACGGCGCCGACGGCGGTGTTGAGCGGCGTGACCCGCTTGAGCGGCGTGTACGCACAGATGTACACGACCCACGTGAGCACCGCCGCGCTGGCTGCGGGCCAGCCAGCCGTCATGACGACCAACCACGTCCCTGCCGCCAGGGTGACGGCTGCCGCGGCGGTCGCCGTGGTGACGCCCAGCCTGCCGGCCGCGACGGGACGATGCCGCGTGCGATCCATGAGCCGGTCCGTGCCGCGCTCCAGCACCTGGTTCGCGACGCTCGAACTCGCCGCCACGAGCGCGGTGCCGACCAGGAGCCCGGCCATCAGGAGCGGGTCCCCCGCAACGCCCTGCGTGAGCCACGCCGCCGCGACGACGGTGGCGAGGACCATCACCGCAATCCGCGGACGCACGAGGAGGTTGAGGTCGCGCACCCATCCTGCGCGGGCGATCCGCGCCGCCTCCACGGACGGTCCACCCAGGGTGTCGGCCACCGACGGTTCCACGGCCGAGATCATGCAAACCTCCGCCAGCGGCGCGCGTCGCCCCGATGCCCGAGGGCGGCGACGTGATCGAGCGCGCCGGCCCGGATCGCGGCCGCGACCGCGAGGCCCAGCATGAGCATGCCGAGGAGCACGTGTCCGGTGACGATGGCCGCGGTCCATCCGCCGCGGGCACGGAGCGCGACGTCCGGCTGCCACGCCTCGGGGATCAGCCCGGTGGGCAGCCCCCAGCTCACGATCCACGTTCCCAACCCGAGCAGCCACTGGAAGCACGCCCCCACGAGAATCGCCACGGGCCACGACCTCCACGTCGTGGCGTGCG
>JBJTBO010000151.1:0-19798 GCA_046091445.1 Planctomycetaceae bacterium
TCGAGACGTGGCAGGCCGCAGCCGCGCCGATGGAGCGGTTTCGCGTCGATTCACTCGCGCGGTGCTGGCCCGACCTGAACGTCCTCTTCGAGGCGCACCGGTCGATCGTCGATGCGATCCTCGCCGGAGACGCCGTGTCCGCCGAGGACGCCGCCCGAGGACACCTCGATGCCGTCTGGTATCGCCTCGCAGACACCGGCGGCGATGCCACCCTCGCCGACGACCCGCTCGCGCGGGCCGTCACGTATCTCGACTTCCACATGCAGCAGCCGGTGCAGCTGGCCTTTCTCGCGGAGCACGTGGCTCGCACGAGTGCCGGACATCTCGGCCGGCTCTTCCGCCTGAAGTACCGCGTGAGCTTCACGGAGTACGTGCGGGCGCTGCGCATGCACAAGGCCGTGGGACTGTTGACGACGACGTCCCAGCCGATCGCACGGATCGCGAGGATCGTGGGGTACGCCGACGCCTCGCGGTTCGGGGTCCACTTCCGCCGCCGCTACGGCCTCACCCCCCGGGGCTACCGCCAGCGGTTCGGCAACGCGAGCCGGACGGACAGGGACGGCTGACCAGCACATGGGCGATCGCCCGGTTTTTCCGGGGCCGCCGGTGCCTGCGTGGGCCGCTTCCCGCATTGACCGCATCCTCCCGGACGCTATCCTCCCGGCCCCCCGGGGCGCCCGCCGATCGGCGTCGCGTTGGGCCCGACAGGCGATCGCTCCGGAACAACGGCGATGACGCCCACGCGCGATCTCCGCTCCGTACCGTACCGACCGCCGGTCGCCGTCAGCGCGGTGCTTGCCGTCGTGCGGATCGCGGCGCTTGTGGTCGCGTGTCTTGCGATGCGGGAGGCGGATGGCCAGGTGCCACGTCGGCCGCAGCCGGGGACTCGCGGCTTCGACGCCTCCGTGCCCGGTGGCAACCCGCGCGACCTCGACGGTGATCCGCTCGCCGGAGACGACGACCCGGACCTCGACGCCGACCGCGGGCTCACGCGCCTCCTAGCCCGCTGGTTTCCCGACCCGGTCGATCCGCGCACGTCGCTGGAGGAGCCCGACATCCGCGAGCCCGGACCCGACACCGCCAACTTTCCCAACAGCCCGTATACGCTGCCGCGCGGCTGGGTCTATCTGGAAACGAGCCCGTTGATGTACACGACGAGCGTTCGCGACCTGCAGACGGCGACGTACAACTGGGAGTATCTGCTCCGCATCGGGCTGACGGACCGGGTAGAGTTCCGCTTTTTCGGCAACGGCCTGACGGCGGCCGCCGCGGGGCTCGGTGACGGCGCCACGAGCGGCTTCTCACCGCTCGTCTTCGACACCAAGATCCATTTCTCCGACGAAGTGCCCGAGTGGTTCATGCCGGCCACCGGCATGGAGGTCTACGTGCAGACGCCCTGGGGCAGTCCGGCGTTCGACGTCGGGACGCAGCCGGGCATCATGATGCTCTTTCGCAACTCGCTCCCGTGGGGCATCGAGGCGGAATGGAACGTCGGCATCGTGGGCGATCAGGCGAGCGGCGACGCCGTCGGCTTCACCGACGCGGTGCAGTGGGCCTTCCAGAAGAAGGTGGCGGAGGAGCTGACGCTCTTCGTTCAGGGCTTCAAGAATCAGGCGGCGCTGCCCCGCGTCGCGGACCAGACGGTGCTCGGCGGCGGCTTCATCCGCACGTTCGGCCGTCGCTTCGCCCTCTTCGGCAGCTGGAACGCGGCGACCGACCGGGCCGGCCCGGCATCAACGATCCAGCTCGGCGGTGCCGGCGCGTTCTGACGCTCACGTCACCTCGATTCGTGCTTCCGTGAGGGGCACGTGAGGCGGTGGTGAGGAGCACGTGAGGCACCTCTGTGAGTTCTCTGCGAGGGGCCCTGCGATGCTTGCTCGGCCATCTCCCGCCGTGATGCTCCCGGACACGGGACCCGTGCGCGGGGTGCCGATCCGCAGGGAGCGATGCGATGGCGACGGTGACGCAGCCGGTGGACCGACACGACGATCGCACGCTGCCGGGCCTGCCCGACCGCGAGGCGCTCATGGAGCAGTACCGGTGCGCGGGGCAGCGTCCGCCGGGACTCGACCACTACGACCGGCACATCGTCTTCAGTCACGTCGTTCCTCCACCCGACGCGACCCACCGTGAGCGATTCGAGGCGGTGGCCCGCACCCTTCGGGACATCCTCGCGCAGCGCTGGCTCCTGACCCGACAGACCCACGAACGCGCGAACCCGAAGCAGGTGTACTACCTGTCGATGGAGTTTCTCATCGGCCGGCTCCTGCGCGACACGATCTCGAACCTGCTCGTCGACGACCTCGTGCGCGAAGACCTCGCGAGCGACCCGCGGCACGACTGGCGCGCGATCGAGGAGAGCGAGCCCGATGCTGGTCTCGGCAACGGGGGACTGGGGCGTCTGGCCGCCTGCTTCGTCGACTCGATGGCCACGCTCGGCATTCCGGCGATCGGCTACGGGCTGCGCTACGATTTCGGCATCTTTCGTCAGGAGATCGTGGACGGCAGGCAGGTCGAGCGACCCGACCACTGGCTGTCGCGTCCCGACCCATGGGAGGTCGTCCGCCCCGCCGAGGCCGTGCCGGTGGAGCTCGCGAGCGGCTACGAACTGCGCGGCGGCGACATCGTCTCCTTCCGCGGCCGGACGACCCGCCTGCTCGGCGTGCCGCACGACCGGCCGGTGGTGGGCTACGGCGGCCGCACCGTGAACACGCTGCGGCTGTGGAAGTCGGCCACGTCGGACGTGTTCGACTACGGGCAGTTCTGCTCGGGCGACTACGTCGGATCCGTGGCCGACGAGATCCTCGCCGAGACGGTGACACGGGTGCTCTACCCGGACGACTCCACCGCCCGCGGCCGGTCGCTGCGGTTCATCCAGGAGTTCTTCCTCGTGCGCTGCTCGCTCGCCGACATCGTGCGGCGGTTTCGCAGCCGGGGCAACGAGTGGGCGCGACTGCCTGACAAGGTGGCCATCCAGCTCAACGACACGCATCCCGCGATCGCGGTGGCCGAGCTCATGCGCATCCTTCTCGACGAGGCGGGGCTCGGGTGGGACGAGTCGTGGAACCTCACGGTCCGCACCCTGGCGTACACGAACCACACGCTCCTTCCGGAGGCGCTCGAGACCTGGCCGGTGGAGCTCTTCGAACGGCTCGTGCCGCGGCACCTCGAGATCGTCTACGAGATCAACCGGCGCTTCCTCGACGACGTCGCCCGACGCCACCCCGGGGATGCCGCGCGGATCGCGCGGGTGAGCCTCGTGGAGGAGGGGGGCGAGCGCCGCATCCGCATGGCGCACCTCGCCATCGTCGGCACCCACAGCACGAACGGAGTGGCGGCGATCCACTCCCGGCTGCTCGCGGAGCGGACCGTGCCCGATTTCCACGCGCTCTTTCCAGAGCGGTTCTCCAACAAGACCAACGGGGTCACGCCACGACGCTGGCTGCGGGTCGCCAATCCTCCGCTGACCCGGCTCCTCGTGCGCGCGATCGGAGACGGGTGGATCACCGACCTCGGCCAGCTCGCACGCATCGAGCCCCTCGCGGACGACGCCGGCTTCCGCGCGGACTTCCGGGCCGCGCGGCGGGAGGCGAAGCAGCGCTGCGTCGACTGGGTGCAGCGCGTGCACGGCATCGCGCTCGACCCAGATACGATCTTCGACACGCAGATCAATCGCATCCACGAGTACAAGAGGCAGCTCCTCGCCGCGCTTCAGATCGTCGTGCTCTCCAACCGGCTGAGGAACGATCCCGGCCTCGACGTGCCGCGACGCACGTTCCTCTTCGCCGGCAAGGCGGCGCCCGCCTACCACCTCGCCAAGTCGGTCATCCGACTCCTCACGGCGATCGGACGGACCGTCAACGAGGATCCCGTCACGCGCGACCGGCTGCGGGTCGAGTTTCTGCCGAACTATTCCGTCACGCTCGCCGAGCATCTCATCCCGGCGAGCGACGTCTCCCAGCAGATCTCGACCGCGGGCTACGAGGCGAGCGGCACGAGCAACATGAAGTTCATGATGAACGGCGCCGTGACCGTGGCGACCCGCGACGGCGCGACGATCGAGATCGCCGAGGCGGTGGGGGAGGAGAACATCGTGCTCTTCGGACTGACGGCAGAGGAGGTGGCCGGCAGCCGTGACTGGTACGACCCGCACTGGCACTACGAGCACGAGCCGGAGACGCGGGCGGCGGTCGACCTGGTCCTCGGCGATCACTTCACGCCGGACGATCCCCACGCGTTCGAGGCGATCCGCGCGGCGCTCCTGCCCGGAGACGGCCGGCGGGGGGACCGGTTCATGCATCTGGCGGACCTCGGGGCGCACGTCGCGGCCGAGGAGCGCGTCGGCCGTCTCTTCGCCGACGCCGACGCCTGGTCACGCGTGGCGATCCTCAATGTCGCCCGGTCGGGACGGTTCTCGAGCGACCGCACGATCGCCGAGGACGCCGACGCCATCTGGAGCGCGAGACCGGTGCCGATCGGCTCCGGCGACCCGCCGGTCGCCCCGAGGAACGCTTCGCGATCATGACCTCCTTCGAGCGCTTTCGTTCCCGGCTCGACGACCTCGTCTACGAGGCCGAGCAGGATGCTGTCGCGAACGCGGCGGCACGGCGGCGGCGCATCGAGGAATTCCGCGATCTCGCCGACGCGTTCGAGCGGGAGGCCGAGCGACTCGAGGGCGAACTGATCGCGCCCCGGATCGAGTACCTGGAGGCGCTCTTCCCCCACGCGGTCCGGCCGGCCGACCAGGGGGGCCAGCGGCACCGGCTCCGCCTTTCGTTCGGCGTCACCGAGGAGTTCGCGTGCACCGCGGAGGTCTTCATCCACCTCGCCCACGACCCCGATCCCGGGCACTGCACGGTGTCGTTCGACTCGATCATCCTCCCCGCGCCGCTGACCGAGCGCTACCGCCAGTCGGGAGTGCGGCAGGTCACGCTCGGCGACGCCGACGTCGTGGACGTCGCCGCGCTGCTCGACGACTCGCTCGCGGAGTTCGTCCGGCACTCCATGCAGACCCGGTTGGAACACGCCTGACGCGGCCGCGGCGACCCCGTCAGGCCGGCACGGCACCGTTGGCGACCGGGGTGGTGCCGGCCTCGAAGGCCGCGCCGACGAAGCCCGCCGTCTCGAACGACGTCCGCACGCCGGCCAGAAATTCGCGGGCGTCGTTGACCGCCCGCTCGGCGCCCGCCCTGGCGCCCCGGCCGACGGGATTGGGCGAGCGTCCCACCAGCGTGCGGATGACGGCGCCCGGAAGCGTGAAGGTGAAGCCGAGAATCGCGCCGCTCGTGTACATCAGCTGGCCGAGGGCGAGGCCGAACTCCTCGAAGCTGCTTTTTCGCGACATCTCCGCCGCCGGCTCGATCGCCGCGACCCGACCGTTGTCCCGGAGCCAGCGCTCCTGGAACACGCGGCGTGCCGTCTCGTCGACCGCGTGCATGAAGTTGCAGTCGAAGAGGAACGATACGGCCGTGCCGACGACCGGGATGAAGTCGAAGGCCTCCTCGGCGAGCATGTTGCGGGTCGTCCGCATCACGAGGTCCACCTCGCCCTCGATCTCCTCGGCGTGCTGATCGATGGCGACGTGCAGCTTCGCAAGGACGTCCTGGCGCTCCACCGGGTCCTGCAGCATCGCGATCTCGAGGATGTCGACCACGATGGCATGATCGAGCGGCGTGTCGAGCACATAGCCGTAACAGTGACCGATGCGGGAGATCGACCGCAGGGCCGCGATGAGCTGCTGCGGGACGTGGAAGAGCGGGCCGCCGAGGCTGAAGGCGGTCGATTCGACGACCGCGAACCGTTCGGCCCGTGCCGAGAAGCCGAGGGCGAGCCGGTCGCAGAAGGCGAGCGGCGCCTGCGCGAGCTCGCGAATGTCGGAGACACCGGCGACACGGGCCACCTCGGCGAAGGAGTCGGCCTTGGCGGCGATCTCCTCCATCGACGTCACGAGCCGGATCACGGCGTTGCGGGGGATGAAGTGACCGACGAGCCACGTCACGGGGGCCGTGGCGGTGTCGATGACCGCACCGAGCCGGCTCGGGGCCGTACTCTTCCACCTCGCGATGGCGGCGATCTGCCCCGCCTCGTACGCCGCGTCACCGCCTCGAGCCGAGGGTGCTTGAGCCGAGGAGGCGGAGACCGGGGCGGACGTTTCGTCGGACATGGGGCGGGCTCCTGGGAGTCAGGCGAGGGCCGGACCGGGGGCATCTGGGGGACAGACGGCCGACGCTTGAGGAGTCTGTGTCCCCGCCGACCCGTCCGCAAGCGGTCCACGGCCCCTCACACACGTCTCACACTATTGGACGCATGATCGCCGGTGCGACACAATGCCGCGTCGGGAGTCGGCTGCCTGCCGCGGTGGCGACCGCCCGACCCGGGGTCTCCGACGGAGCCGCATCGTGCCCTCCCATGTCACATTCGACCAGGGTCTGCTCCGCGTCGCGGACGACCGCGTCTTCAGCCGCTCCCGGCGGCGGTTCGCCCGCATGCTCGACCGGCACCTGCGAGGGACGCCGGGGGTCGTCTCGACGCGGATCGATCTCGGCGGCGGATGCTGCGAGATGCGCTGGGCCGGCGCGGATGCCGACGAGGCGGCCCGGGCATTTGTGAGCGCCGTGGCGCTCGCCACGAGGTCGGAGGCGGTGCGACGCACGCGCGGTGTGCCGGGGTGGCCGCGAAGGGAGGCACCCAGCGGTGCCGACCCCATGCCCACGCGGAACGACGCCGACTCGGGTGCCGGGGTGGCCGTGCCGCCGCTGCCGGCCACGATCGTTCGCGGCCCGCGCCGGGCCCTCTACGTGGCGGCCGGTGGGGGATGCCTCATGATGACCGTGGTCGGCGTGATCGTCCCCGGCATTCCGACGGTACCGTTCCTTCTCGGCGCGAGCTATTTTCTCGCGCGGTCCTCGCGCACGCTCCACACGGCGCTCGTGACCACACCCGTCGTCGGCCGCGTCGTCCGGGAGTGGGACGCCCACCGCGGCATCAGTCTGCGGTCGAAACTCACCCTCGCAGGCCTGACGGTCGGCGTCGTGCTCGTGACGGTCTCTCTCACGGTGGCGGGGCCGAGGGTGGTGGGGATCGTCGCGGTGGTCGTCTCCATGAGCCTCGTCGGCATCGCACGGATTCCCGGCATCAGCCCGGAGCGGCGCCCGCCGGCTGCCCTGCTGCCAGACTCCTCGCGAGCGCCGCGACGTCTGCCACTGCTTCCGGGGCGAACGGTCCACGCTGAAGACATCCCAGCCGGCCCGTGGCGTCGAGGATGATCGCCGCCGGGATGCCCGTGGCGAGGTCGAATCGGTCGCGCACGCGTCCCCAGAAATCGAGCCAGACGACGAACTCGCCCGCCGCCGCCTTCACGGCCGCCCGCACCGTGCCGCGCAGGATGACGGGCACGCCCGGAATCGACGCGACAGGAATCACGATCGGGCTGCGGGCATGCGGCGACGTGCCGTCGACCAGGGCGTTCACCGAGACGCCGAACCGCCGCGCCTCGTCGGCACAGCCCCGATCGCCGTGCACGAGCACGGCGACACGACCCCGCAGGTCCGCGGTCGCGCGGCGCCTGCCCATCTGGTCCTCGAGGACGAGATCGATGACCGCGTCGCCTGCCATCCGTGCCTCGCCGTCGTCCCTGCCGCGAGACGAGCATCCGACGCGCTCGAAGCGTCAGCCGCGCCGCGCTGCGTGACTCAGGCCGCCGGGGCCTGGTCCGACGACTTCGCGCCGAGGATCTCGTCGACCTTCGTCCGCGCGGCCCGCGAGCCGTCG
The DNA here is from genome assembly GCA_046091445.1 of Planctomycetaceae bacterium. GTDB lineage: Bacteria > Planctomycetota > Planctomycetia > Pirellulales > UBA1268 > QWPN01. The sequence goes on from JBJTBO010000151.1 coordinate 7,771, forward strand.
ATCAGTCCGTGCACGAACGGATTGTTCTGGGGCACCGAGAGCGCGACGAGCGCCAGCGGGAAGACGACGCCGTAGGACACGCCGTAGCAGGTCGTGTAGAGCAGGCGATTGGCGAAGGTGCCCACCGACGGCAGGACCGATCCGGCCGCCTCACGCGCGGCATTCGCGCCCTGCGTGACGGTCTCTGCCGCGGCCTGCATGGCATCGGCGACGGCGGCAAGAGGATCGTTGGTCGGCGTGGTCTCGGTGGTGGCTTCGTTGTGCATGATGCGTCCTGGGAGCGGGTGAGGGCGGGATGATGGGCCGGGGCGGCGCGAACGGAGGTTTCAAAACGGCTATTTGGAGCATAGTCGCGAGGGAAAGCGACAGCAAATCAGGAGCAAGCTTCCCTCGTCCCCTCGTCAAATTCTCACGAACCGAACGTCAGCGGCCCGTCGGATAGCGCCGTTCCATGTCGTCGAGGTAGCGGATGAGCTGCTCCGAGCCCTGGCGATGGAGCCACGGCCAGCGCCGGGCGAGCCAGGTATCGACCGAGCGGAAGCCGCGAGGCCAGAGCATCAGCCCACCCGCCAGCAGGGCCGGCGTGCCCACGAGACCCGGCAGCGCGATCCCCATGACGCCGATCGTCACGAGCAGCACGCCCACCTCGCGGGGCAGTGTCTGGAGACGGCGGGCGAGCGCCTCGTCCGCGCAGCCCGCAGCCGTCCCGTCCGCCGCCACCGCGCCCGCTCCATCCTCGGCGGCCGCCGCGGCCGGATGCGTCGCCGACGGGTCGTCCGTAATCGCGGTCATGACAGTCTCCGCCGGGCGACCGGGCGGGCGCGCAGCCAGGAACGGCGCCGATCGTCCGCGAGCGCGCGGCTCGCCTGGCGGTAGGCACCGAACGTCCCGAGGTTGCTCACGATGACGGCGACCAGGCTCGTGAACCCCAGTGTGAACGCCCCGGCGACGCAGAGGACGTTCGGCAGGATCGTCATGCGCCGCGTCCGGCTCAAGCGCCGACGGCGCTGCTCCGCGGAGTGCACGAGATCGGGAATCCGACCGACATCGCCCGACAGCACGACGATGTCCGCGACACCGGCGTCGGCGCCGTCGCCGAGTTGGATCGTCACCGCCGCGCGCCCGGCGAGTCCGGCCGGAAGCGGTCCAGCCGCCGCGCACGCGACGCGTCGCCCCGCGTGCACGAGCGCGCCGACCTGATCCGCGAGCGAACGCCCGTTCGCCACGAGCACGCCGTCGCAGTGCAACTCCGCGGCGAGTCCGGCCGGATCGAGCGCGTCGTCCTCGGCGGCGAGCAGCACCTCGATCGCGCGGCCGTCACGCAGCCTGTCGATGGCCGCCGTCGCCACCCGTTCCGGCGTCAGCTGGAATTCGAACGTCGCCACGGGATGCCCGCCGACCTCGAGCACGAGCGGCCGCACCGCCTGGTCGCCGGACGGCGCGACCTCGTGCAGGATGATCTCGCGATCCCCGCGCCGGCAGGCGATGGAGAGCCCCCGCTCGTCGCCGAAGGCATCCGGCACGACGTCCAGGAGCGCGCAGCCGCGGGCGGCCGCGAGTGCCGCGAGGGCGTCGCGCCGGTCGTCGGCGATGTGGGCCGCGAGGCTCGCCGCCCAGCGGATCGCCTCGGCCTGGGCGTCACTCGGCCGCCCCGCCGCCTCCGGGGGGCCGCATACCACGCGGGACACCCGGAGCCCGCACCGCCTCAGCCGGGGGTGATCGAGGATGACGAGCACATCGACCGATGCCAGCGCATCGAGCCTGCGTGGCGCCCGCACCACGCACCCCTCGACGAGTCCGCGAGCCACCGCGTCGAGGTCCTCGAACGAGACCGAGATCGCCTCGGCGTTCGCATAGTCGGGCCGCATCACCGCGACGGCCGTCGTCACGTCCCCGGCCAGGAGGCCGAGGCCCGCGGTCGCGAGCGTCGGCACCGCGAACTTCTCGCCAAAGGCCTCGCCATGCCGCGTCGGCGCCATGCGGCCGGGGCTCCACGTCGTCGCCTCCTCGAGCATTCGACCGACGGCGGCGAGCCGACTGGCACCGAGCGGCCGCTCCGCGAGGATCGTGAGGCGGCCGCCGAGCAGGACCGCGCCCGCCGGCACGGCGTCCCCCGTGCCCACCGACCGCGCGCCTCCCGTGCCCGAGACCGCCCGATCGTCGATGACACCACCGCCGGCCACGATGCGCCCGTCCACGGGCACCACGTCTCCCTCCGTGACCCCGCGGGCCCCCTCGTCCTCGGCGATCGTGCCCTGGACCGCGCCTGGCTGCGCGTTGACGGAGACGGGAGCCGCCGTGACCGGCACCACGTCCTCGATGAGCAGCTGCCGCTCGGCCTCGACGTCGCGGCGGTGCCGTCGTCGCCAGAAGTCGAACGACCACGCCATGATGCCGGAGGCGAGAAACTGACCGGTGGCCAGCGTGCCGAGCACGATCGCCGAGGCGACCGTCGGCATCCCGATGCGACCGCGGCGCAGTTCGGCTGCGGCCGCGCCGAGCGTGCGGAGGTTCGTGCCCACGAGCAGGACCGCGCTCACCGGTGCGAGCGCCGACACGGCGAAGTCCGCCGTCGCCGCGACGCCGAGCGTGGCCGACGTGCCGGCCATCTCCCACGGGGAGGTGGCCCGCGCGGCCACCCGCTCGTCGACCTCCCGCTGAAGGCCGGCGAGGAGGTCGATGGCGTCGAACCGCGGAGCGTCGAACCGCACGACCAGGTCGCCCCGCCAGCCGGTCGTGCGCACGTCGAGCACGCCCGGCACCCTGAGCGCGAACCGCTCCACGCGGCGTGCGAGCACCCGGTCGCGACGCAGCCGCCGGTGACCGAAGCGGAGCCGGCCGGCGGACTCGGCGTCGACCCGCCACGTGGTCAGGAGTCCGCCGATGCGACGGATCGTCACCGGCACGCGGTCCGCACCGTCCCGCGGGATCGCCACCCGACGTTCCTCCCGCAGGGCGCGACCCACCGCGGAGAGGGCCACGCCCAGCGGTGCCGACGCGAGGTCGACGTGCACGTCGATCACGGCTGCGGACCGGCCCACATCGACACGATGGACGTGGGGGCAGGCGAAGATGCGGCCGAGGAGCCGGCCGCGCGTCGCGGCATCGGCCATGACGCCCATCCCCGGCCGCACGCGCACGATCCCGCGGGCCGGATCGATCGACACGCCGGAGGCGGCGGCAGTCATGCGACGGACACGTCGGCCCCGACGGCCGCGTACGTGCCGACCTCGGAGTCGTGAGCGGGAAGGGCGAGCGACTCGCCGCGCGTCACCGGCACGGACTGCACGATCGTCACCGGCGCCGAGGAGATGCGGCGGCGCCTCGCGGCCTCCGCCGCGGCGACCCGCCGCATCGGCCACAGGCCATTGGCGACGGCCGCCATGGCCGTGACGTTGTTGAAGAGCACGCTCGCCCAGATGCCGAACCCTGCGGTGAACACGCCCGCCACGCAGACCACGTTCGGCACGACGATCATGTGCCAGCTGCGCTTCACGTTCTTGTGGAGGTTGCGGGCGATGTCGCGCAGTTCACACAGGTGGGCCAGCCCCTCGTCGAGGAAGACGATCTGCGCGGTGTCGGTCGCGATCGTCGAGGCGCCGCGCAGGGAGATGGAGACGTTCGCCTTCTTGAGCGCGATCGAGTCGTTGCTGCCGTCGCCCACGAAGCAGACCTTCCGCCCCTCGGCCTGCAGCTTCTCCACGTAGTCCGCCTTGTCGGCGGGCAGCACCTGCGCGAAGTAGCGGTCCATGCCGAGCCGCTCGGCGAGCCGCCGCGTCGGCGCCTCGTGGTCGCCCGAGATGATGGCAAGATGCTTGATGCCCCGGGCCCGCAGACCGGCGACGATCTCGGTGACCTCGGGCCGCACCGCCGCCTGGAGCTCGATGGCCCCGCCGAGCCCGTCGTCCACCGCGACGAGCACCATCGTGTTGCCGAGGGCGTGGGCCTCCGCGAGGGCGGCGGTGACGTCGTCCGGAACCGCGATGCCCTCCATCTCGATGAACCGTCGGCTGCCGACGCGAATCGTGCGTCCGTCGATGGCCACGGTGATGCCGAAGCCGACCTTCAGCTCGCTCTCACCGATGGCCGGCAGCTCGATGCCCCGATCGGCCGCCTCGTGTAGGATCGCCAGGGCGATCGGATGATGGAACCGCTGCTCGGCCGCCGCCGCGAACCGCAGGATCTCGCGGTCCGACCACGACTCGCAGGCATGGATGCAGCCCACCTCGGGCCGCTCCCGGGTCAGCGTGCCGGTCTTGTCGAAGAGCACGGTGTCGACCTCGTTCATGAGGTCGAGCGCGCGACCGTCCTTGATGAGGATGCCCTTGCTCGCACAGAGCGCGAGCGAACTGAGCATCGCCAGCGGCGCGGCCATGCGGATGCCGGTGCCGAGGTCACAGTTGACGATCGCAACCGCGCCGGCCGGCCCCATCGCCGCGTAGCCGAGCGCGCCCAGCGCGATCATCGGTGTGGCCGCCTTGTCGGCGAGCCGCTCGCCGGCGTGCTGGCGGGCGAGCTTGTAGCCGGCGGTGTCGGCCAGGATCTTGCCGATCTTCGCGCTTGCCGTCTCCGCCCCGCTGTTCTCCACCGCCACGAAGATCTTGCCCGCCACGAGCACGGTCGAGGCGAAGACGCGTTCGCCCGGCCCCTTCTCGGCGGGCGTGCTCTCTCCGGTGAGCGCGTGCTGGTCGATCATCGCGAAACCCTCGGAGATCACGCCGTCGACCGGCACGACGTCCCCGGTGTTCACCACGATGATGTCGCCCTGCCGCAGGTCGCCCATCGGCACCTGCACCTCGACGCCGTCGTGCACCACCCACACGAACCGCGCCTGCTTCCCGAAGACGTTGAGGAGCATCCGCTTCGAACGGTCCTCGGTGCGCTTCACGAGCGTGCGTCCGAGCGAGAGGCACCAGCAGAGCACCGCGCCCGGAAGGATCTGCAGCGTCGCGAGGCAGCCGATGACCACGATGACGTCGAGCACGTCGCAGCCGATCCGCCGCTCCTTGAAAAGCAGCTCGTGCGCGCCCTTGAAGCACGGGATCGACGAGTAAAGGAAGAGGGCCGCCGCGGGCACCATCAGGGCGGGCACGGCGAACTGGGCCGCCGCGGCCAGGGGTAGCGAGACGGTGCAGATCGCGAGGTTGAGATCGAGCCGGTCGAGCTTGCCGGAGATCGTCGTGCCGGCGAGCACCCCGTCGAGGATCTCGATCACCTGCGCCCGCGAGATCTGCCGCGGATCGTAGTCCACGCTCACGGTGGAAAAGAACGTGCTGGTCGAATACTTCTCGATGCCGAGCACACCCATGAGCTCGCGCTCGATCGCCTCGGCGACCTCGCCGCGTCGGTGGATGACGGGGTTTCGCAGCTTGACCTGCCCCACCCGTTCGCGGACGACGCACCACCCCGACACGATCGTGTCGTGCCGCTGGTACCGCACGGCGCCCCGCCCGGACCGGGCCAGCCGCGACGGCGGCAGCGTCGGAGCCTTCGGCTGGTCGCCGGCTGCCGTCGCCCCACCCCGGAGCATGTCGGCCAGCCGCCGCATGATGTCCCGGGCCGTGGTGCGCTCGGGACGAAACTCGAGGACCGCCCGCGGCGAGGCGCCCTGCGCCAACGTCACGCGTTCGACCTCCGCGAGGGCGAAGGCGCACCGGACGAAGCGTTGACAGGCTTCGCCGTCCCCATCGCCGAACATCGCTCCGGCGACGTGGATCCGACCGGGCTGCGGGAAGGTCACTCTCACGTCCATGAAGTCCGTACTCACCGGGGAAGGGAGAATCGCATCTGGCCGCCGCACCGCTCGATCGCGGTCACGCCGCCGCGGAGCCGCCCGGTCCCGCCGTCGAGGCGTCAGGCCGCGCCGGGACGATGTCCGCGACGGAGGGCTCGGCTCCCTGCTGCATCGCGCTGACCGCATCCATCGCGTCCTTCATCGCATCGCCGAAGGCCTCCTGCGCGAAGACCATCGCACCCGCGAGGTAGGGCGAGAGTTTTTCCTTCATCTGCGGATAGAACTTGTGGCCCAGGGCACCGGCGGCCATGCCGGCGCAGAAATATCCGAACTCGGACTTGGTCATGCACGCGTTCCTGCGGGGACGAGCGGGAGGGATGGAGGACGGTGGGTGAGCGGGGCGGAGCCTCGTGGGCGGAGGGCCGATGTCACGCCTCGACGGCGGCAAGTTTCGGCACCGCGGCGGAGGATCCTGAAAGCGACGCACCCTGGAGGGTCGAGCGGGCGAGGTCGAGTCCGGCACGGCCGCCATCGGCGAGACCGTAGACGACGGCGTTGTTCCCCGGCACGACGCGGGCGAGCATGACGGCCGGGAAGGTCGTCACGTACCCCACGGCAAAGCCGGTCGCGTGGATTCCGCCGGAGAGCAGGGCGCCGGCTGCGGGCAGGAAGCCTCGCGCCGCAGCCGTCGCGTCCGCCGCGCCCGCCCGCGCGGCCTCCATCCCCGCCCACACCGTCGAGAGCGAAGCGACGCCATCACTGCCCGGAGCGTTGAGCCGGATCATGGAACGAGCCTCCTGCGGAAGACCGGCACCATCGCCGGCTCCCATCGAATCTAGTTCGCTCCTCCCGCCATCGCAACAAACGAGACAACTTCCTCGAACTGTGAGGGGCATGTAAGCGGACCAGACGGTCATCCGCGGAAAACACGGGCGGAAACGCGGTTTCCCCCGTCATCGACCCGAGGCCTGCGCGATGCGCGCGAATGCGTCGCCGGCCGAGCCGCTCACTCGGGAATGGGTTCGCCGCGCCGGATCGTGAGCCGATCCTCCCACACCGCCGTATCCGTCGCGGCGTCGTACGTCAGGATGCGGTGCTCGCTGCCGGCGAGCGGCGCCACGTCGACGCTCGGGAGCCACCGGAGGTGCTCCGCGAGCACGGCCGCGTGCCGCGGATCTCCGGCGAGGTTGTGCCACTCGCGCGGATCCTCCTGCATGTCGTAGAGCTCCTCGCTCGAGTCGCCGTAGCGGATGTACCTCCAGCGTTCGCTGCGAATGCCATGGTTCCCCTGGTTGTGGGTGGTGATCGCCGGCCGCGCGCGCTTCGTCGCCGCATCGCGCAGCTGCGGCACGAGGCTGAGCCCCTCGAGTCCGTCCGGCACCGGGACGCCCGCGAGCGCGCAGAGCGTGGGGTAGATGTCGAGCAGCTCGACCGGCTGAACGCAGCGCCCTCCGGCGGCGATGCCGGGCCCCGCGAAGATGAGCGGCACCTTCGTGCCGCGGTCCCACAGCGAGTTCTTGCCGGTGATCCCCTTCTCGCCGAGGTGCCAGCCATGATCGCCCCACACGACGACGATCGTGTCATCGGCGTGCCCGGCCTCGTCGAGCGCCGCGAGGACGCGTCCGATCTGGGCATCGACGAAGCTCGTGCAGGCGAGATAACTGCGCACGAGGTTCCGCCACTGTCCGGCGTCGCGCACCCACGCCAGCCGCGGCTCGGGCAGGCTCCAATGGAGATACCAGGAGAAGCGGGGCGTGTCGTCGCGATCACCCGCCAGCACCTGCGGCAGGACGCTGTCGTCGTCGGGGTAGAGATCGAACCACTTCCGGGTGGCATAGCACGGGACGTGCGGGAGGAAGAAGCCCGCGGCGATGAAGAAGGGCCGCCCGGGTGGCGCCGCCTTGATGCGGTCCGCCGCCCACGTGGCCACCTGCCAGTCGCCCTTGACGGTGTCGTCGCCGTCGGGCGGCCACACGCCCCAGTCCATCGCCGGGTGATCGCCCATCGGTGCGGGCGGGATCAGCTTCGCAGGCGGCCTGGCCCCCACGCCCGCCGCCGTGCCGATCACCTCGAAGTCGACCGCGGCGGACGAAGCCTCGGCGGACCCACGCTCGGCAGCGGGCCGCGCGGAGCGCGGGCCGCGTCGCGGCACCGACACCGGACCCTGATGGAAGATCTTCCCGGTCGCGGCCGTCGCATAGCCCGAGGCGGTGAACTGCTGCGGCAGCGTGACACGATCCCGCCACTGCGGCACATCCCGAAAATTCGGTGAAAGCCCGTGGATGCCCGTCGTGCTCGGCCGCAGGCCGAGGAGGAGGCTCGCCCGCGATGGATTGCACAGGGGCGCGTTGCAGTGCGCGTTGAGGAAGGTCGTGCCGCGGGCGGAGAGCGCGTCAAGGTGGGGCGTCTTCGCGAGCGGGTGACCGCCGAGGTGACCGATCCAGTCGTTCTGGTCGTCGATCGCGATGAAGAGGACGTTGGGTCGGCGAACATCATCGGCCTGCAGGACGCGACCACCGATGGAGACCGCCGCCATCACCCCCGTGCAAACCGCCAGCCATCCCCGTGCCGTCATCTGTGCCCTCACACGTCGATCGGCCCGACTGTCGTCGGCCGGTGCCGGGTCGTACGGTACCACGGACCGGGTCACGGCGACGGGGCATAAGCAGCCCCGATGCATCGGGCCTCGTGGGGATCGTCATCAGGCGGCGCGCGACGGGCGCGAGGGGATCGACGGGCCGCGGCCGTCACGGAGCCGTGCGAACCAGCCAGCGGCCCCCGCTGGCCGCCAGGTGCATGATGCACGCATGCCGCCCACGAAGTCGGCGAGTGCCGCCGCGAAGGAAGGGTAGGTCGCGGCGCGGTAGGCCCGCCAGTCGGGCAGCTCCCGCATGATGCGCCGGTGGGCGATCCCGAGATCGTGGTAGGGGATGAAGGGGAAGAGGTGATGCAACGCGTGGTACCTCAGGCCCACCGGAAACATGAGCACCACGAGCGGCGTCCGGCCCTCGACGTTGATCGAGTCGTCGAGCTGCTCAGCGAAGGTCATCGTCATCCCGTCGCTGCGATACCGGTGCGCGACGAGCGTCCGCACGTGATTGAGTCCCAGCGCGAGGACCGCAATCAGATAGAGCTTCACGAGCGCCCCCCAGCCGAGCGGCACCTCGACCTCGCCGACGCGAACCGCCGTGATGAAGGGGAGCGTGGCGAGGACGAGGGCCTGGCCGAAGCAGAGCAGCTCGGTCATCGCCCAGAGCCGTCGCGGAGCGTCGGCGGGAATCTCGCGACGGTGCCACGGATTGATCACCAGGGGCGAGCACCGCTCGAGCGCCCACTGACGCAGCCGCGGATGCAGGAACGAGACCGGCGTGATGACGAGGAACCGGACCACGGCGAGCAGGGGCAGCACCGCGATCTCCGCCAGAAACGCGGCCGTCACCCACGGCCGTGCGGTCCCGAGCGGCAGATACTCGCCATCCCGTGGGGTGCCATAGTGCCGCGCGTTGTGATGCACGAGGTGATGCTCGTAGCAGAACGACGGCATCATGAACGGGATGCCGAAGAGCAGGTTCCACGCCGCCGTGAAGCCGCGCATCGCACCGCGGCGAAAGTGCACGATCTCGTGCATGAAGAGCGCGGCGCGGAACAGCGCGATGCCCGCCACGAGCCAGGCGCCGAGCTGCGCCGGTGACAGCCACGGCTGCAGGACGTGGATCGCCGCCGCGATCACGCCGACGGCGAGCGACACGAAAAGATCGGTCCAGTAGACGACCGGCCGTGGCCGGGAGAGGTCGGCCACGAGGCGGCGGGCCCGCGCGATCCAATCGGTCGAGACGTCGGTCGGGGTGTCGGCCATGGCAGGGTCGGTGGGGGGGTGAGGACCCACGTGGGGGTTCGTTCGTCCGCGCGCCTCGGGCGTCGTGAGCGGAGTCCGCCGAGACGGCACAATCCGCACGGTCCGTTCGCTCGCGGGGCATGGAGCCCGCGTCGCATCGCGGCTACAGTGTCCGCGTCGACCGTGCAGGAATTCCACCGACCCGCGCGTCGGCCGTGCCACGCATCCGGCACGATGGCCGACACCTGATCGACGGGTCGATCACCGCAATCTGACCCGCCATCCTCCGGGCGTCCTTTCCGTGAAACCCACGCTCCTCGTCCTCGCCGCCGGCATGGGCAGCCGCTACGGCGGACTCAAGCAGATCGACCCGATGGGTCCGTCCGGCGAGACGCTGCTCGACTACTCCGTCTTCGACAGCCTGCGGGCCGGGTTCGGGAAGGCCGTCTTCGTCATCCGGCCGGACTTCGAGGACGCCTTCCGGGAACGCGTGCTCGCACGGTTCGCCGGGCGGATCGAGACGGCGCTCGCCTGGCAGACGCTCGACGCGCTGCCCGACGGGTTTTCCGTGCCGGCGGGCCGCGAGAAGCCCTGGGGCACGAGCCATGCGATCCTCTGCGCCCGCGACGTCGTCTCCGGGCCTTTCGCGATGATCAACGCCGATGACTTCTACGGTCGGGACGCGTTCGCCGTCATGGGGCGACGACTCGCGAGCCTCGATGCCGAGTCGAACCGCTACTGCATGGTGGGCTTCACGCTCGCGGGCACGCTCTCGGAGCACGGCACCGTCACCCGCGGCGTATGCCGCACCGACGCCGGCGGCTTCCTCACCGACATCCGCGAGATGACCGACGTGGGGCGGACGGCGGCGGGGCTCGCGGGACGGGATGGCGGCGCGCTCGTGCCGCTCTCCGGCAGCGAGCCGGTGAGCATGAACCTCTGGGGCTTCACGCCCGCGATCTTCCCGCAGCTCGAGGAGGAGTTTCGCCGCTTCCTCACGGCGCGGGGCACCGAGCCCAGGAGCGAGTGCTACATCCCCACGACCGTCGGCGATCTCGTGCACTCCGGGCGGGCCACCTGCGAGGTGCTCCCCACCACCTCCACGTGGTTCGGTGCCACCTACGCGGAAGACAAGCCGCTCGTGCAGGCCAGCCTCGCCAGGCTCGTGGCGGCAGGTGAGTATCCGCCCAACCTGTGGGCGTGAGCGCGGCCGCCATCCCGGCGTTCAGCGGACGGTGCGGCGCAGCCAGAACCCCGACGCGAGCAGGGCAACGCCGCTCGAGAGCAGGTTGATGCCGAAGATGACGCCGAGGAACACCGGTGCCTGCGCCGTCGAGGCCGTCAGCAGGATGCCGCCGAGCACCGCGGTCACGAGTCCGTCGACGAGCACCCAGCCCCACGGGAATCCGCGCGGCAGGGAGAAGGCCGCCGTCAGTTTGGCCGCCGCCTCGAACAGGATGAGCACGCCGAGGAACGTCACGAGCACGTGAATGCCCTGGACCGGGATCGCGATCATCGCGGTGCCCGCGACGACGGCCAGCGCCCCGCAGACCAGCGCGAGCCAGAAGCCTCGCCACGTGTACGTGCCGGCCGCCATGCCGAGCTGGGTGACGCCGGCGGCGAGGAGCATGAAGCCGATCACCCAATCGACGAGCGTCGACGCCGCCCAGGGCACGGCGATCGCCAGCGTCCCGAGGAGGGCGAGCGCGCCCCCCACCCAGAAGCACCACGACTGCATGGCGTGCATCGGCTCGAACGGGCGACCGTCGTCGCGGGGGCCTCGGTCGGAATCGGCGAGGGACATGCGGCGCACCTCCGGTGCGGATGCGAGGGCTTTGGGAAGCGGGCGTCAGCTGCCCCGACCGTCGCGCCGTCCCTGCCGGCGCCGGCCCTGCGCCGTCGTGTGGCCGCGCAGCCGCGTATCGAGGCCGGCGAGTCGCACGCGGGACGCCTTGAGCTTGGCGGCGGCACGCACCTGTGCGGCGGGCAGGGCCGCGATGACCTGGCTCTTGTGCTTGCTGGTCGCCTTGGTGGCAGCCACGGTCGCCGGCCGGCCCGTGCGGCGCTTCTTGGAACCCGCGGCCGTCCGCTTCGTCGGGACCTGCTCGCTCCCCGCCCCGGCCTTGACGGGCGCCCCGGCCTTCGACGGCGCCCCGGCCTTCGCCGCTGCCGTGCCGACTGCACCAGCCTTGGCGGCAGCCGGCTTCCCGGGAGCCTTGCTCGCACCGGCCTTCTCCGATCCGCCGGGCTTCACCGCGCCGCGGACCGCGGCGGCCGCCTTCCGCACCGCTGATGCGGGACCGGTCGTCTGGCTCACGAACTCGGCGAGCGCTGCACGGGTCGAGGCGCGGGTGGCGCGGTGCATCCGGGCACGGGCCGCCTTCGTCGGGCCGCCACCAGTCGCCGACGTCACCGCCTTCGCGACCGACGTGCCGAGTTCCGCGAGGCGGGCCTCGATG
>JBJTBO010000152.1:0-5291 GCA_046091445.1 Planctomycetaceae bacterium
TCTTGGCTACTCGGTCAACACGGAAATCGAGCACGAGCAGGCTGCCGATGTGGCCGACCTCTCGCTCGTGAATTTCGACCAGGATTCCCAGTTTGGTGGGCCGGATGTCCTCTTCCCCAACGGCTACGGGCAACTGCCGGAGCGGCTCAAGGCCGGTCTCGATATCCGCACCGGCCACACTGTGAGAAGCATCGCCTACGACACCAGCGGCGTGTGTGTCGAAACGCAGCGCGGCACGTTCCTAGCCGATCGTGTCGTGGTCACGCTGCCGCTGGGCGTCCTCAAGCATGGCGACGTGGGCTTCACGCCGCTCCTGCCGGAGGCCAAGCGTGCCGCCATCGACAGGCTGGGCATGGGTGTGTTGAACAAGTGCTATCTGAAGTTTCCGAGGGTGTTCTGGGATCCGAGGCCCCAGTTGTTGGGGTACGTCGGCGCCGCACGGGGGCAGTGGGCGGAGTGGTGCAACATGCACCGCTTCACGCGGCAGCCGGTGCTGCTCGGGTTCAATGCCGGGAGTTTCGGCGAGCAACTGGAGTCGCAGTCCGACGAGGAAGTCGTGTCATCGGCGATGACCGTGCTGCGGACGATCTACGGCGGATCCGTGCCAAATCCGACCGGCGCGCGAGTGACCCGCTGGAAGAGCGACCCCCTCAGCCGTGGGTCATATTCGCACATACCCCCTGGCGCGAGTGGCGGCGATTACGACGCGTTGGCGGCGAGCGTGGCGAATCGCGTGTTCTTTGCGGGTGAGGCGACGTCGCGTCAGTACCCGGGCACCGTGCACGGTGCCTGGCTTTCCGGCCGCCGCGCGGCCGCCGAGGTCGCGCGGCTGGCGTAGCCGTGACGTGATCGTCCAGCAGATCGTCCCGCGCTCCTGGCCTCACGGGGTCGTCGTCAGAGTGCTACTGGGGATGTCGCTGGTCACGACAACGCTGCTCATTGCGATCTATCCACTGAGACTCTGGGTAGCGGTCGGCCCCATCACTCGCTGTCACACTCGATGATGCGCTCGATGAATGGGAGGGCCGCCAGATCCGCCAGAATCTGCCGGTGGTGCGGTTGGTGCGTCGAGCCGATGCACAAGCACTCGCCGACGCCCGCCCCCACCCGACCCCGGGAGCCCGGCCTGAACTCGATTGACCCGTCGATTCGTCGCACCGCCTCACGTGCATCCGGCCTGTCGGGAATCTTGAACTCGTAGGCGACCGCTCGCTTGTTGCCTTGCGACCCGCGCAGCCCGTCCGCGTCGATGGATTCAAGATCAATAGTCACATCAGCAGATGGTCTCTTTGGCATGGGCAGTCGTATGCAGCCAGGTACGGCCAGAATCGCTCCAGCGACACAGATGCGAATAACCATGCGGCGGGCCTGTTGTGAACGCCGGTTGACAAAAGTGCGGCGCGGGGCTGGGTCGCCCGGCCAATCAGGAGGACTGAAGCGACTGCCGGTGTCGCCGCGTTCAGTGACGCGGTGACCCTGGTCCCCGGGGAGCGATAGCGATGTTGTTCGGAACCGATTGAGATGGGTCGAGATGGTCGACTTGAGTTCCTCGATCGCCTTGTGCGGTTCGGGAGAGGATTGACACGTTGTGCTGCGGGAGCGAGACTACGCCCATGGGGTGGCGGGGTTCTCTCAAGTTCGCTCTGGAGTTCCAAAGATGAACCGGGATCATCGCGGGCGTTATTCGCGAGTTCGTTGCACGCTTCAGAGAGAGTCGCTCGGGTTGGAGCGACTGGAAGGTCGGGCCGTCCTGGCCGCGGCTGTGGTCGTCTCGCCCGGGACCACCTCCATCACCGAGGGTGTGGCGCGCGAGATTACCATCAAGCTCAGCAAAGCGCCGACGGCGGCAGTGATGTTCTCGGTCCAGAGTTCGAATCCCGCCGAGTTAACGATCGACAGGGAGATGCTCACGTTCACTCCGGCGGATTGGCGAACTCCACAGAAGGTCGTGGTTTCGGCAGTCGAGGACTACGTGAAGGACGGCAACAAGACTGCCAAAATCCTCACGGGCGCGACAAGTAGTGACGACGCCAAGTACGCCGGCAAGACAGTTCGCGACGTCTCGGTCAAAGTGATCGATTCGAAAAAGTCGCAGCCGATCGATCCGTCGCTGTATCAAGGGGACTACACAGGAACTTTCATATCCAGCAGGGCGAGCGGGCCGATCGAAGCCACGGTTTCCGACCGCGCCTTCTCGATGTCGATCGTCGTGAATGCGCCGGCGCTGGGAGTCAGCGGTGCGCCCGCGTACGGCACCGGGACGATCGCTGAAGACGGATCGTTTGCGTTCCGCACGCAGGGGGCATTTGCAGCCAATTACCGTGGCACCATGTCGATCGGGCCGGATGGAGCGGTCAGCGCCAGGGGCACGTGGAACTACGGGAAAATGCTATCCGGCACGTGGCGCGTCGACCGTATTTCCGCTCCTGTGCTCGACCCGACGCCTGCGGCTGATCCTCCCATCTCGGATCCGACCGAGGTCGTCTGACAGGGGCCGTCGTCAAGGTGCGTTCCGTCTGTACCGGTTTCCGCGCGGCGGTGATCGGTGGCGAGGGTGAGCGGTCCACCATCCCGTAGAAGGCTGGCATGAGGCCAGCTTTCTGTGGACGGCGGCCGTCCGCTACGGCTGGAGCAGTTCCACGGCCGCCGTCACCATCGTGAGGATGCCCGTCCCGAGCGTCGGCTCAGCATCAGGGTGGAACGTCGCGGAGTGCAGGGAGGGAGGCGGCCGCCCGAGTGATTCGTACCGGGCGAGCCGTGGCTCAGCGACGGCGCCCAAGCGGTACATGAGGATCGGCACGCCCGCCTTGCCGAAGAGGCTGAAGTCTTCGCCCCCCATCGACTGCTCCGCCTCGGTCACCCGTTCCTCCCCGAGCGCCCGGCGAAACGCCTTCTCGATTCGCGTGGCGAGCTGCCGGTCGTTGAACACCGCGGGAGTGCCCTCGGCGACGACGATCTCCGGCTCGGGAGCGCGGTGGGCCGCCGCCACGCTCCGTGCCTTTCGCTCGATCGCCGCGAGCAGCAGCGTGCGCACCTCGTCGGAGTAGCTGCGGACGGTGAGCTGAAGGTGGCAGGAGTCGC
The DNA here is from genome assembly GCA_046091445.1 of Planctomycetaceae bacterium. Lineage (GTDB taxonomy): Bacteria > Planctomycetota > Planctomycetia > Pirellulales > UBA1268 > QWPN01. The sequence goes on from JBJTBO010000152.1 coordinate 3,082, forward strand.
CGATGATGTTGTGCTTGGTTCCGCCGTGAATCGAGCCAACGGTGATCACCGCAGGCTCGGTCGGCTTCACCTCGCGGCTGACGATCGTCTGGAGTGCGATCACGAGTTCGGCCGCCTGCACGATCGGGTCGACCGTCGTGTGTGGATAGGCGCCGTGACCACCGACGCCCTTGATCGTGATGTCGATGCTGTCGGAGTTGGCGAGCGTGTAGCCGGGCCGCACGCCAACCCGGCCCGCGGCGAGTGCCGCGTCGACGTGCAGCGCCACGGCGTAGGTCGGTCGAGGGAAGCGATCAAAAAGACCGTCTTCGAGCATCGCGTGGGCGCCCATCGTGCGTTCCTCAGCGGGCTGGCCGATCGCCATGAGGGTCCCCCGCCAGCAATCGCGGTGGCCGGCGAGGTAGCGGACGGCCCCGATCAGGACCGTCATGTGGACGTCGTGTCCACAGGCGTGCATGACACCCACCTCCTTGCCCGCCGGATCCCGGGCCTTGACGAAGGACGAATAGTCGAGCCCGGTCTGCTCGACGACGGGCAACGCGTCCATGTCGGCCCGCAGCATGAGCGTCGGCCCGTCGCCGTTGTGCAAGACCGCCACGACCCCGTGGCCGCCAACGCCTGTGGTGACGGTGCAGCCCGCCGCCCGCAGTTCGGCCGAGATCCGCGTTGCCGTCTCCTTCTCCTGGAGCGACAGCTCGGGATGGGCGTGAAGGTGCCGGTAGAGCGTGATGAGCCCCGGCATCTCGGTGGCCGTCCACTCCCGCACGTGCTCGGCGAGATCCACCTCTTTCGCGGCGGCCACTTGTCCGGCGGCGTCGGTCGGCTGCTCCGCCATGGACTCCGGGGGACTGGCCAGGACCGTCAGGCCTGCCGCGAGCGCGATGACTCCGGCCAGTCGGATCGGAGCGGGACACAGCGTATGAATCGAAAGACGGGACATGAATCATCTCCGCTCATGAAGGGGCACGAGCACGCGAGGTGCGGGGCCGCGAGAGCAACCCGCCGATGCGTCGGGTGCCTTCGTCCGCAGGCGGGCCGTTCTCACTTCCGGCCCAGCAGCCGACGGGTAAACTAGAGGTCGCCTGAGGAGGGTAAGCGAATGGCTAGCGGCGACACTGGAAATGTCGTGCCGGGAAACCGGTTGTGGGTTCGAGTCCCATGCCCTCCGTTGTACGCCTGCGATGCCCTCCTGGCCATTGCAGGCTGAGTGTGCAGGTCCGGCATCGTGCCGGACGGTTGAGAGCGCCTGCGATGCCATCCTGGCCATTGCTGGCTGAGTGTGAAGGTCCGGCATCGTGCCGGACGGTTGAGAGCGCCTGCGATGCCAGCGTGGCACTCGCAGGCTGAGTTGGCAGGCCCGGATCGGTGCGTCCCCGTCCCTCATGGCGGTCCTTCTCGACATCAAGCGGGCCTGCAAGCGGTACGGCGAGCAGGTGCTCCTCGACGACGCCTCGGCGACGATTACGGACGACGGCCGCATCGGGTTCATCGGCCGAAACGGCGCCGGCAAGAGCACCCTGCTCCGCGTGATCCTCGGCGATGAAGAGCTCGACGCCGGGGAGATCGTCCGCCATCCGCGGCTGCGGCTCGGCTACCTGCGGCAGCACGACCCGTTCCTGCCCGACGAGACCGTCATCGAGTTCTTGAAGCGGGACAGCGGCCAGGCCGAGTGGAAGTGTGGCGAAGTCGCCGGCCGCTTCGAGATCAAGGGCCCGGCACTCGCTGGACCCGTGCACGCGCTCTCCGGCGGCTGGCAGACCCGCGTCAAGCTCGCGGCGCTCCTCCTGCACGAGCCCAACCTTCTTCTGCTCGACGAGCCGACGAACTTTCTCGACCTTCGCACACAGCTCCTGCTCGAGCGGTTTCTGCGAGGCTTCGGCGAGGCCTGCCTCGTCGTTTCGCACGACCGGGCCTTCCTCGGATCCACCTGCGATCGCACGCTCGAGCTCGCTCGTGGCAAGCTTGCCTTCTTCCCGGGAAAGGTCGAGGCGTTCCTCGATCCCCGCGAGGTACGCCGCCGGCATGCCGAGCGGGTCAATGCGGCGACCCTGTCGCGCACGCGTGAGCTCGAGGAATTCGTCGCCCGCAATCGCGCCCGAGCCTCGACCGCTTCCCGGGCGAAGTCGAAGGCCAAGGAGCTCGCGCGACTCGAGTTTGAGGACATCGATGTGGCCGAGCCCACGGCCGCGATCCGCTGCCCTGTCGTCGAG